>NZ_JADEWA010000364.1:0-5574 GCF_015207865.1 Dolichospermum sp. LEGE 00246 | reverse complement strand
TTCCAATACGCTTCCTTCAACAACAGCCGTCAACTACACTTCTTACTCGCTGCATGGCCTGTAATTGGTATTTGGTTCACAGCTTTAGGTATCAGCACCATGGCATTCAACTTGAACGGTTTCAACTTCAACCAATCAATCATGGATTCTCAAGGTCGCGTAGTCGCTACTTGGGCTGATGTAATCAACCGCGCTAACTTAGGTATGGAAGTAATGCACGAGCGCAACGCTCACAACTTCCCCCTAGACTTGGCTGCTGCTGATGTTGCTCCTGTTGCTTTAAGCGCTCCTGCAATCAACGGTTAATAATTAGAGCTTTGTTAATAGCTTAATTAAACAATCGCCCTCCAGAAATGGGGGGCGTTTTGCTTTGCATAAAAATCTGGTGTTGCTCATAGGTAAGATGGTAATTGTCCGTAATTAAAACCTTATGCCTAGTACCGCTAATTTTCTCCAATATACCCAATGGTCAGGTATTGCGACAATAGTATTTGCAGTCCTGACAATCTTGGCTTTCATACTCAAATGGGGCTTTCGCTTTCGATTGGTGGGTGCAACTGGCTTTATGCTGGTACTGACAGGGGGGTTATTTTCACTTTCCCTTGTTCCCCTGAGTCGCACAATTATTCCTGGTGCTGTCAAGTACACCCTAGTTTATGACAATGGTTCTAACCAAACAGTAATTGCAATCAGACCACAAATCACGCCCACAGAATTAGAAGCCACTTTACGTCAAGCAGCTAGTAACCTTTATTCCTATGGTCGCTTAGGTACTGGTGGTAGTAAAGAAATGATAGTCCGCGCTCGCACTATTATCCACCCAGAAATAGGGTTATCTGTACCGCTGTACTTGGGTCAAGTAAATCGCACTTTGGTCAGTCGTGAAGACCCAGAAATGGCGGTAGAAGTTTATTTAGACAAGTTTGCTTCCTTACCAAAACCTACAGCTTCATAGGTGACGATAGTTAAGAGGGAATAGGAAAATCTGACAGGGCGCAGGCCCTGCGCCCCTACATCCTGATTTTCTATTTGCACATTTTTTGGTCATCCATCATACAATAAATATTATTTTAAAATTTGATTAACAATACCTTGTCCATTTTCTGTAAGTTGGGTTTCATGCTAATTGCTCCGCGTTCACGCAGTGTCACGCAGGGATACGTTCACGTTCCACAACCCAACCTACAAATCAAGGCTTTTTCTAATTTGGACAAGGTATTGATTAAGAAATATCAATAGTTTTGGCAAAATAACGATCATGCCTAATCAACATTCTACTGAAACTTTGTCCACTCAAACCACTAGTTCATTTTTCAGCCTTTCTGTTTCCCCTGGGAAAGTAATTCGCGGTGCGGGGGTTTTATCAACCGTTGCGGGTGAAGTCGCTAATTTGGGGAGTCGTCCGTTAATTATTGCCGGCAAGCAAACTCTTAATCTGAGTCAAGAGAGTTTACAACCTCTTTTCCAATCTCCAGAATTACATCCTTTGTCAGTTTCCTATGGTGCTGATTGTTGTGAAGCTAGTTTGAAGGCTTTACGCAAAGCCGCCAAGGAACATAAGGCTGATATGATTATCGGGATTGGTGGTGGTAAAGCCCTAGATACGGCTAAATTAGTCGCCCACCAATTGACATTACCAGTTGTGACAATTCCCACTTCTGGGTCTACCTGTGCGGCTTGGACTGCCCTTTCTAATGTCTATTCAGAAACGGGGGCGTTTTTATATGATGTGGCTTTATCTCGCTGTCCTGATTTGCTGATTTTGGATTATAATTTGGTTCAGACTGCACCTCAAAGAACATTAATAGCAGGAATTGGGGATGCGATCGCTAAATGGTATGAAGCCTCAGTGAGTAGTGGACATTTACAACAAACTTTAATTATTGCCGCAGTCCAACAAGCGCGAGTTTTACGAGATATTTTATTACAAAAGTCCGCCGCAGCCCTACAGTCCCCCGGTAGCAAAATTTGGCAAGAAGTTGTAGACGCAACTGTACTTCTCGCTGGAGTAATTGGGGGACTCGGTGGGGCGCAATGTCGCACAGTCGCTGCCCATGCAGTTCATAATGGCTTAACTCATATTTCTGGACATGGGAGCATTCACGGGGAAAAGGTCGCTTATGGTATCCTGGTACAATTGCGGTTAGAAGAAATGATCCAAGGAAATCAATTAGCAGCGTCAGCAAGACAACAATTGTTGAAGTTCTATGCAGAGATTGGACTACCCCAAAAATTAGCAGATTTGGGACTAAGTAATATCACTCTGGGTGAGTTACAAACAGCAGCAGAAATTAGTTTAGAACCTAATTCGGATATCCACCGTTTACCATTTAATGTAGCGTTGGAACAATTGATGGCTGCAATGGTCTCTACCACTGCACCAATAGATGTTAATCGTGTTTCCACCAGGGGAATAAGTGACGAGGTGAAGGAATGAGTTTGAGTTGGATGTCTCCCGCAGAACGGATACAAAAATTGCCGCCTTATGTATTTGCTCGTTTGGATGAATTAAAGGCTAAGGCTAGAGAACAAGGTCTAGATTTAATTGATTTGGGTATGGGGAATCCTGATGGACCTACTCCCCAACCTGTGATAGAAGCGGCTATGGCAGCTTTGCAAAATCCCGCTAATCACGGTTATCCCCCATTTGAAGGGACTGCAAGTTTCCGTAAGGCGATTACTCAATGGTATAATCGCCGTTATGGTGTTACCCTTGATCCTGATAGTGAGGCTTTACCCTTACTCGGTTCTAAGGAAGGTTTGGGGCATTTAGCGATCGCCTACATTAATCCTGGTGATACTGTATTAGTACCTTCACCATCTTACCCTGTGCATTTTCGTGGACCGATTATTGCTGGGGGAGTTATCCATAATTTAATTCTCAAGGAAGAAAATAACTGGTTAATTGATTTAGCGGCTATTCCTGAGGAAGTGGCTAGAAAGGCTAAAATTCTCTATTTCAATTATCCTAGTAATCCTACCGCAGCCACCGCCCCCCGCGAGTTCTTTGAGGAAATTGTGGCTTTTGCACGGAAGTATGAAATCCTTTTAGTCCATGATTTATGTTATGCAGAATTAGCTTTTGATGGTTATCAACCCACTAGCTTGTTAGAAATTCCTGGTGCCAAGGATATAGGTGTAGAGTTTCACACTTTATCTAAAACCTATAATATGGCAGGTTGGCGCGTCGGTTTTGTGGTGGGAAATCGTCACGTAATCCAAGGTTTGCGGACACTCAAAACCAATTTAGATTATGGCATTTTTTCGGCTTTGCAAACAGCAGCGGAAACTGCCCTTAGTCTCCCGGATTCTTATTTACATGAAGTTCAACAACGTTACCGCACTCGGCGAGACTTTTTAATTGATGGTTTGGGTAAATTGGGGTGGAATATTCCCAAAACGGAAGCAACTATGTATTTGTGGATAAAATGTCCGGTGGGAATGAATTCTACAGATTTTGCTTTGAATGTTTTACAGCAAACTGGGGTGGTTTTGACTCCTGGTAATGCCTTTGGTGTGGGTGGTGAAGGCTATGTGAGAATTAGTTTAATTGCAGATTGCGATCGCTTGGGTGAAGCTTTACAAAGATTCAAGGAAGCGGGTATTTGCTATCAGTCGCAAGTTTCTGTTTCTGCGTGATAATTAAGGTGAATACACAATCTCAAAAGAATTAAGGTTATGACGATTCTGGAAAAAGTAGTAACTACCATGCAGCAGTTACCTATAGATCAACAGCAGCAAGTTCTCCGTTTTATTGAGTTTCTGGCATTTGAATTGGGTAATCATCAAGTTAATCAAGATTCTGAAAACTCAAATGTCAAAAAGCCTGAAGCTTCTCCTCATGATCTATTGAGAAAATGGGAAGGAGTTATTGAAGGTGGGGTAGACGATCTTTCTTTTAATAAGAAATACATGGAAGAATATGGGCAGAAATGAATCAGCAGATAATTCTTGATACTGGTGTTTTGGTTGCTTATTTCAGGAAATCTGATCACTTTCATCAATGGGCTGTAACTCAATGGAGATATTATGAACGAGAAAATACAATATGAATTAGAGGATGACTTAAAAGAAGAATATGATTTAAGTCAACTAAAAAATCCTATTCGGGGTAAATATTCTCAACGATATCAAGAAGGATATAGTGTTACTATTCATCATGAAGATGGGACAACGACAGTAGAACATTTCCCTAAACAAAATGATATAATTATTCTTGATCCTGATGTGAAACAATATGAGTAAACTAATCTTAGAAATTCCTGATCAAGTAACTGAGGGATTACGTCTACCTCCTGATGAACGTCTGCATCGCATCCGCACTGAATTAGCAATTAGACTTTATCAAAAAGGGATTCTTTCTTTTGGGAAAGCCCGTGAATTGTCGCAATTAAGTAAATGGGAATTTCATGAGTTATTGGGACAAGAAAATATTGATCGTAGTTATGATTTAGAAGAGTTAGAAACAGATTTAGAGACATTAGAAATATTATCATGAAAGCAGTTAGTAATTCATCGGTTTTAATTGCTTTAAGTAGTATTGGACAATTAGAGTTAATTAATCAACGGTTTCCCGATTCGGATGAACCAATTTCAGGTAAATCTGATAAAGTCAGTTTGTGTTCTTCCATTAAATACGCTAATACATCATTTCCGTGACAATTAGGAATGGGATAATGTTCTATTTCATAAGCCTCAATTATCGTTCCTAATGTATCTAATAAATGATAAAGAGGATGTTGTTCATTAGTACCAATTTCATCAAGTAAATCATTTAATCTTGCAATTGCTTTTTCATATTCTTCTTCGTGCAGAATATCTTTAAAAACTATTTGCGTTTTGTTATCCATATAACCAACCAAACCAAAAGAGTCCATCCCAAGGTAGCAATTATGCTTAAAATTAATGAAGCTGAAAAGTAATTTTTTGGTAATAAAGGTGAGTTGATCTTATCTATGTGCGTAGTGATAATACCGGAAAATATAGCACCACCACCAAAACCTATACCTAATACTTGTACTGTTGTTTCTAAAGAGCGATCGCTCTCAGTTTGTTCTGTTTCTACTATACCACGAATTGTATCAACAAATTGCCCAAATAATTCTTGTCCTGGTGTGAGATAGTTAATATCAGTTTGAATTTGTTCTTGCAATTTTTTACATTCTTTATCTAGGAAATCTTGCCAAAATTGGGGACTTGTTTGATTATTTATGGCTGTAATTTTATTTAAACAAATTTGGTAATTTCTAATATTTGTCTGTATTGATGTATTATGAATTTGTAAATCTTGTAAATATCGGGTATAGTAAAAACTTTTCTGGGGAATTTCTGATAAGAGTTTTTTTAAATCAGATATTTTTATTTTGTTAGATAGCAAATATTGAAAATATTGAATTTTATCCTCTAAATCACTATAAATACTTCTTGCATTACTATAACTTTGACTTGCTTGGTAATTAATAAATAAGATTTTATGATAACAACATAATAAATCTCTTACCCAGTCATAAGAAGTTACTAGTAGTTTTGATGTATCAGTTTGGGGATGATTAATAGGTTTATTTAGTTGAATAA
>NZ_JADEWA010000363.1:0-5577 GCF_015207865.1 Dolichospermum sp. LEGE 00246 | reverse complement strand
CTCTCCAAACCTCTCCCCGAAGCGGGGAGAGGCTTTGAAAACCCCCTTCCCTCGTAGGGAAGGGGGCAGGGGGGTTAGGTTTTTGGAGATTATCGGTTTCATCTAATACTTTTAAAACATCCTCTTAAGCCTGTTTAACTTTGAAGGGTAAATTCGATTAGCATGAGACAACAACCTATTATTCACAGAATAAATCCTATATGCAAACAATTGATCAAAAGTCAACCAAAAAAGCATGGTCTAGAGCCATATCTCAACCAGCAACAGAATTTCCTGCCACTCAATTACCTATTCTCGCAGGTACAATCCCCGATGGTTTACGGGGTACACTGTACCGGAATGGACCAGCACGACTAGAACGAAATGGTATGCCAGTGGGACATTGGTTTGATGGAGATGGGGCAATTCTGGCGGTTAATTTTACCAATGCAGAAACATTTGCAGTTTATCGCTATGTGCAAACCATAGGTTATCAAGAAGAAACTGCTGCGGGTAAATTGCTTTATGGTAATTATGGCATGACTGCACCAGGAATTATCTGGAATCAATGGATAAAACCCATAAAAAATGCGGCGAATACTTCAGTTTTGGCATTACCTAATAAACTTTTGGCATTGTGGGAAGGTGGTAAACCTTATGCTTTAGATTTGCAAACTTTAGAAACTTGTGGTGAAGATGATTTAGGCAGTTTAACCAAGGAATTAAGTTATTCTGCCCATTATAAGCGGGATGCAAATACAGGGGAAATTTTTAATTTTGGTGTAACTCCTGGATTAAATGCCACAATTAATGTTTATAAAAGTGACTTGACTGGTAAAATTATCCGCACAGGAACATATCAATTAGAAGGTGTACCACTCATACATGATTTTGTTTTAGCAGGACAGTATCTAATCTTTTTTATTTCGCCAGTGAAGTTAAATCTTTGGCCAGTTTTAGTAGGAACAAGTAATTATAGTGATTCTCTAGAATGGCATCCTGAATTGGGAACTCAGATTATAGTCTTTGACAGAGAAACTTTATCTTTAGTCAGTGAAGGAGAAACTGAATCTTGGTTTCAGTGGCATTTTGCGAATGGTTATGTAGATAATAGTGGCGCGGTAATTGTAGATATTGCCCGTTATGAAGATTTTCAAACTAATGAATATTTACGGGAAGTAGCTACAGGGGAAACTCATACAATTGCCAATAGTACATTTTCACAAGTTCGACTCAATCCTTTAACTGGCAAGGTAATTAAAATTGAACAACTTTCAAATCAACATTGTGAGTTTCCTAGTGTTCCTCCACAAAATACAGGTCAATTTTCTCGTTATACCTATATGTCAGGATTCCAACCAGGGACAGATGTTGGTAAGGAAATCTTAAATAGTATTGCTTGTTTTGATCACCAAACTGGAACTTTAACACAAGCAAACATAGGAGAAAATCGCTATCCTTCCGAACCTATTTATGTCCAAAATCCGCAAAGCTCGGAACAAGGTTGGGTGTTAACTGTGGTTTATGATGGTGATACCCATAGTAGCGAGGTTTGGGTCTTTGCGAGTGATAGGTTAAATGAAGAACCTATTTGTAAACTGGGATTACCCAGCGTTATCCCCCACAGTTTCCACGGGACATGGAAACCTGCTTAATCATCAAGGACAGGCAGGATGCCTATCCCACAAAATTGGGTAATTTATTTTTTGGTGTTCCCTTAGAGGATGTTTGAAAAGCCTTTAATGTATAAATAAACCCCTCTGGTAAACCTCTCCCCGATGCGGGTAGAGGCTTTGAAACCCCCATTCCCTCCTAGGGACTTCCAAATAAAAAAATACTCAACCACCTAACGCAAAAATCTCTCAAACCCTTATTCCTCTGTGTCCTCTGCGCCTCTGTGGTTCGTTAATCAGGATAATTTATTTCTTGGAAGTCCCCTAGAGAAGGGGGGTTAGGTTTCTGGAGATTATCGGTTTCATCTAATACTTTTCAAACAACCTCTTACCCCTACCCGGAGAATCAAATAATTAAGCCGTGTTGGGTATAACCGAAATGTGTGAAGGAAAGTAAAAACAATTTGGTATAATTGGGTAAAAAATTAATTACTGTCTAGCAAAATTAAAAGTAAATTCTAATTATTTGACTAATGACTAATCAACACCGCATTGGCATTATTTTAGGAACTCGTCCCGAAGCTATTAAACTAGCACCAGTAATTCAAGTTTTTCAAAATTCTCCAGATTTTGAATTGCAGGTAATTCTCACAGGACAACATCGAGAAATGGTTGAACAAGTAATGCAATTGTTCAAACTCAAAGCTGATTGGAATTTAGAGATTATGCAGCGACAACAATCTCTTAATGATATTACTTGTCGAAGTTTACAGGGTTTAGAAGCATTATTTCAAGCTCAAAAATTAGATTTTGTAATTGTCCAAGGAGATACAACAACAGCTTTTGCGGCGACCTTGGCAGCTTTTTATCAAAAAATCCCTGTGGGTCATGTGGAAGCAGGTTTAAGGACTGATGATTTATTTAATCCTTTTCCCGAAGAAGCTAATAGAAGGTTGATTTCCCAACTGACACAATTACATTTTGCGCCGACTACTTTGGCTGTAGAAAACTTACAAAATTCTGGGGTATTAGGAGAAATTCACTTAACAGGAAATACTGTAATTGATGCCTTGTTAAATGTGGCTGCAAAAAAACCAGTTTGCAATATACCTGGGTTAGATTGGCATAAATATAGGACAATATTGGCAACAGTTCATAGACGGGAAAATTGGGGATCACCGCTGCAAGATATCGCTCAAAGTTTTTTACAAATTTTAGAGCAATTTCCTGATACAGCCTTATTACTGCCATTACATAAAAATCCCACAGTTAGAGAACCACTACAAAAGTTGTTAGGGAGTCATCCCCGCATTTTCCTAACAGAACCCTTGGATTATGCTGAATTAGTGGGAGCTATTGAGCGATCGCATTTAATCTTAACAGATTCCGGTGGCTTACAAGAAGAAGCCCCCAGTCTGGGTAAACCAGTCTTAGTTCTCAGAGATACGACAGAAAGACCAGAAGCTGTTACCGCCGGAACAGCCAAACTCGTAGGTACACAAACCGCAAATATTGTCACAGCCGCTAGTGAACTACTCAGCAATCCCGACGCTTACACGAAAATAGCCACCGCCATTAATCCCTTTGGCGATGGCCATGCAGCAGAACGCATCCTAGAAATTGTTAAAAATTACCAGCAACGGCGAACAGAAAAACAACTTTAGTTACAGCAGGTTGCAGGTATATAAAGGTACATTATACCCCTCATTCCTGGTTATACTCAACACGGCTTAATAATTTGATTCTGTGGGTAGGGGTAAAGCAAGAGCTTCATAGGTGTCAACTTAGGTTACAGATGGCTTATTTGTTTGGCTTCCACACCCGCCAGGGAATAAATTCCCTGTCTCATAGCTCAAGTCCGTTAAAACGGACTAATGAATTTTCCTAGTATTTAGTCATCTTTTAGATGACTTTCGCTATTAGCAGGGAACTTGAGTTCCTTGCGGGATGAAGATTTTACGTTAAGTTGACACCATTAAGCTTTTGCTTTACCCCTACAAATCTAGGTTTTTCGTGATTTTGTAAAAGTCCATGTCTCAACCGTTTTGAGTATAAACAGTTTCTAAATACCTAAAGCTCTCCGAGTTTGATAACCAACAACGCCATCTACACGCAGTCCGTTACGTCTTTGAAAGTGACGAATTGCGTTAATGGTGCGTGAGCCGTAAACACCATCAACTCTAATCCCTAAAGCTCTTTGAATTTCTCTAACTCGTTCACCTCTTGAGCCATATCCTACCGTCACCCTACCCCCAACACCGTATCCAGAACGATATCTGCGGTGAGAATAGCCAGGAGTATTACCAATCCATCTTTCAGCAGCATAGTATCCTCGGTAACGTCCCGAAGAAATTCTCGCAAATCCATTTCTGACACTGCCTGTTTCACCAATATATGAACCATTGCGGACACAAGCTACAGATGAATTTGCAGTGCTAGGTCCGGTACGAATATAAAGACAATTTCCATTTGTGCTGACATATTCTGCGGAAGCAAACTGCATTTGAGTCACTGTAGCTAGTAATATAGTCACACCAGCCAAAGTTAACCATGCCGAAGATTTAAAAATTTTCCGCCAATTAAATGACGATTTGGGAAAATTTAAGGCCAAATTTTCATTTGGTTGTTCATTTTCTATATACATATATGAATAAGCCAAATATTCCATAATCACCTGCTCCTTTATGTGAACTTTTACGATACTTTTGTCTAGTTTTAATCTTTATTGATTTTATACTTCTTTAGCACAATATGTTGGCTGCTATATTCCGCCATTTGAACTGTCACATCAGGTATTTGTAATGAAATCATCAATTACATAAAGAGGTTAGTATTTTTATTTCCCTAAACCACGAGAAGTGAGAAAACTATCTGCACGAATTGGACTACCATTGCGCCAAATTTCTATTTTTTCTGGGCTGATTAAGTAGGAAAAAGTACCATTTTCTGCCTGATATTTGTTATTATCAACTTTCCAAGCCCGAATTTTTAAAACTTGACTGGGTTCCTGTTTCAATTTCCCTAAATAAAATAACTGACCATTTTCTTCGCAAACTTTTATACTGACTGTTGCCGTCTCCCCATTCATAATTGTAGTCCCATGACAATCAGCATGATTACTTATAGGTGAAACTGGTTGTGGAGTTCGGGTAACTGGTTGATTTACTGGTGTTTTTGCGATCGCGGCGGACGGTAATAAACTGAGAGGATTACTAGCTAAACGACCATCTGCATAAAATTCAAAATGCAAATGAGGGGCGGTACTATTGCCTGTTGAACCCATTTCGGCAATAATTTGACCTTGTTTGACCTGTTGACCTTTACTGACCAATAAGCGGCTATTATGTCCGTAAACCGTCACATTGCCATTAAGATGTTTAATTTCGATAAAATTACCTAATCCCCAATCATCCCAACTAGCTTTGACAACTGTACCAGCCGCAGCAGCCAAAATCGGAGTCCCTTTTGCACCCGCAATATCAATTCCCTCATGTTGATATTTACGGAAACCTTGAGAAAGCACACCCTGAGTAGGCCAAATTAAGTTAGTAGCAGGTGCAAATGTGGTGTTAGTTAGAGAAACTGTTTGAGGTGAAGCTGGAGCAATCTGATTCAAGACTAAACTGCAAGAAATTAAACTCATTAAAGCGTAATTACAAAAGCGGTAGATATTAACTTTTTTCATCAGTTTCTAGCCTTATAGTTGCTATAGCAGCGAAAAGAAGTCAAAGCCGACTACTGTAAATGGAGAAATGCTATAGTTACTTGCTATTTCAGTCTCAAATGTGTCACATCAGGACAGTTAGCTGGTTAAATTTACAACTTGTGCAAACTTACTATCTCCAGAAATAGATCCCCGACTTCTTAAAGAAGTCGGGGATCTTGTTTTTTTGGCACAATTAAATATGAAACCCCTCTGGTAAACCTCTCCTTTGCACCTCTCCCTAACCCTCTCCTAAGAGGAGAGGGAAAAGGAATAATATTT
>NZ_JADEWA010000038.1:0-21396 GCF_015207865.1 Dolichospermum sp. LEGE 00246 | reverse complement strand
ATTCAAAAATGTCCGCATCCGAATTTTAGATTTTAAATTTTGGATTTTGGATTAAAGATTGAAAATCCAAAAATGTTCGCATCCGCCAAGTTTATTTGAGGATACGTCTAAAATCCAAAATTTACAAGGTCTTGGCTTAGTTGCTAATCTAAAATCTAAAATCCAAAACTGACAGGCTGTTGGCTGAGTTGCTCAAGTCAATCTAAAATCTAAAATCTAAAATCCAAAATTGTATTAGTTAGAGACGACTTCAATGTTAATTTCTGCTGTTACTTCAGCATGGAGTTTGATTTCAGCTTTGTAAGTACCCAATTGGCTGATATCGGGAATGGTAATACCACGACGATCTATTTCTAGACTAGCTGCGGCTTTAATAGCATCTGCTACATCTTGAGTAGTAACAGTACCGAAAATAGCTTCATTTTCCCCAACTTGCTTGGCAATTTTTAAACCAGCAATATTTTCTAAAGCTGTTTTTTGCTCAGTTGCTTGTTGTTTGAGTTCTAATTGTCTTTGATATTCTTTCTCGCGTCTGCGTTCTACTTGTTTGAGTAATCCAGGTGTAGCACGAGCGGCTAAACTCTGGGGAATGAGGTAGTTACGAGCATAACCGGGAGCTACTTCTACCAAATCGCCGAGTTTTCCCAGCTTGGTAACGTCTTTTGTTAAAACTAATTGCACACGTTTCGCCATTGTTTTTCGCTTTTCTTGGTAAAATCTTAGTTATTTGGGTGTCGCAGGGTGGCTCATAAAAGTGTAGCTTGATCCTCAGCGACTTTTAACGTACCCACAGCCTCGACATTGTAGCGAAATTTGGGGAGCGATCGCAACTCTAAATGCTAGAAATTTAAAAAAAGCAATATTTTCCACAGATACAGGAAAGCGTAAGCTAACACTTGCAATCTTGCAATTAACTAAATAGGTCTATTCTCTCGTCCATGATATATACGTAAAATAATTACATCATCCTCAAGAATAACGTAGTGAATTATAAATCCATACTTACCAAAAGCAACTACAAGCTTTCGCAATCCTACTATTTCATCTACAATCCCACCGCGACGAGGATTTTGTTGTAGACTTCCCCTGAAGAAACAATTGCTTGTACTGCGCGGACTGCTGCATCAGCATTACTAAGTGCTATAAAATCATAATGACGATTTAAGTCATTCGTAGCAGTTTCCGTCCAAACTATCTCAGACATTATTGTTATGAATTGTTAAACTATTTGCCCATTTTTGGACTTGTTCATGTTTGACTCCTGAACCTGTGCGACGGTAGGTTTCTAAAGCAGATTTGCTTTCTTCAATCATGTCTTTTTGACTAAGACGCTGAAAATTTAATTCTGTATCTATCTCACCATACTCAAGTGATTCTGTTGCTAAATTTTGCACTTCTTGAGCTAATTCTGTGGCTAAAAATTGAATGGCTTTGATTTTTTCTTGGTGAGATAATTTTTGTAGTGAGGATAAAATTTCTGTTAATGTCATAGAAATCATGGGTAAAGCTATTTACATTGTACTGTTATCTGAGTCTGTTTTCCAGTATCTAACATTGCTGTTACTGGTAATTCTAAATCATCAGCAGTAATTAAGTAGGTGAACACAATAAAACCAAACTGTGTAAAGAAACGTAAAATCGCCCAAACCCTCTTCACTCTTGCCTCTTGCCTCTTGCCTTTTGCCTTGCCATAACGACAATTTTCCACGCCAACCTACTTAAATCAATTTCCCACAAAATCTCTCCATCACTTCCAAAATCTCCTAGAATCATATCCTACCAGCTACTCCAGTTTCATTAATCACAAAAATAAAGGGTATAGCATTTGGATGTTTTTGGAAAAACATTTGAGTAACAACTTCTTCATCTTTATCAACGAAATAATCTCCACTTTCTGAATCAACTGCCATAAACCAGTCATAATGAATTTTGATCAACTCTGGTTGCAATTTTTCAAAAACCTCTCTACAGCGCTGATGATGAGTTTCTAGGTCACTTCTATATAGATTTATTCTGTCTTCTGTCCACTGAATTTCAGGAAATAATCTGCCTCGACGTACCACTTTATGAGATTTAGTTTCAGTCATGTTTTTACACCTCTTAATAAGATGAATATAAATTTACTTTTCTAAGTAAATTATAAGAAAATTGATAAATGACAATTACAATATTACAATGTAAATCACCCCCAAAACTTCTCATTTAACAAAGCATCTATATTACTAGGAAATGGAGAAATATCAGAAAAATAAACATCAGGATAACCATCTCTCACATTTTCTAAAGCCATTTCATAGCTTTTGTCCAGAACTTCTAAAACAAAACCTTTCAAACTCGGTGAATCTTCTAATTCAATTTGTAACCGTTGCCGAAAATTCCTGATTTCAATTTCCCAACCCCGATAACAGTCGGACATTGGTACATAACACCGCTTTAATAAATGTTCTAATAAGCGCACCAGAAAACTCCGCACTGTTTTGCGCTGACTTTTACCCAAAGATTCCACCTCTTCAATTAAATTATCCCAATCTAAATGCTCATTGTCTCTTGCTTTTAACTTACTAACGGTATCCTCAACCCAAAGATAAAAATCTTGATCGTAGAGATTTTTTACTGATGTCTTATTCATAAAGTTTATCTACTGCTGACTTGACTTTTTTAACATATTGATAAGAATGATCTTTATTCTATCGCTAATTTTTAATATAGTTATCGTTTGGATATAATACAATCGAGGATGGGGGAAAACCCACCCCTACAAAAATTATCAAAATAATTAAAAATTATCCTTCATTCCGCGAATTCGGGCAAAGGTTTGGATTCCATTATCACTCTTTGCTGTTGCTTGTAGAGATGGTTCTTCCCAACGTAAAAAAGGATTGGTGAGTTTTTCAACTCCTAAAATTGATGGAACTGTCGGTTCTAATTTATCCCGTTGAGCTTTAACATCTTGGTAGCGTTTTTGTAAATCTGCATTTTCAGCATCTACAGTTACAGCAAATCGCAAATTGCTTAAAGTGTATTCGTGGGCGCACCAAACGCGAGTATGATCAGGTAAGGACCGGAGTTTACTTAAAGAATCTACCATTTGCCCCGGTGTACCTTCAAATAAACGACCGCAACCCCCCGCAAACAATGTATCACCACAGAACAATTCTCCAGGCTCTCCTGGACTTGCTGGGGGGAAATAGTAAGCAATGTGAGCGCGAGTATGTCCAGGTACAAAGAATATATTAGCAGTGCGATCGCTAAATTGGATGCGATCGCCTTCCTGTAAAAATACCTGTTGTCCCGGAATCCTCCCCCTGTCTTCCGCACCTCCATAAACTTTCACATCAGGAAATGCTTTCATTAATTGTGTATTCCCACCCACATGATCACCATGATGATGGGTATTAAAAATTGCCACTAACTGAGCATTAATTTTTCTCAATTCATCTAAAACTGGTTGTGCTTCCGCCGGATCAACAACAGCCGCAATATTCCGCACTGGATCATGCAGTAAAAATATATAATTGTCAGCAAGTACCGGCAAACGAATGATTTGCATTAGCTTTTCTCCCTATAAAAATTATGATTGGTAATTGGTAATTGGTAATTGGTAATAAGATATCTATTTTCATCCTGTTAATCATTAAATCCTGGACATCCTGATTCAGACAATTTATTTCTTCATCCTGTTAATCCTAAAATCCTGATTCAGACAATATATTTAATTAATGTAGGGGCGCAGGGTCTGCGCCCTAATGATATGGCTAAGACCAAGAATCTAAATCTAAAGATTGCATTCCTTCCCTCTTAACATAATCGAGTAAACCTCCCAACTGCCGCCAAACAAAGAAGCAAGTTAACAGACTCAGTGGTAAACCTATACTTAAAGCCATGCCCGTAGGAAAACCAAATATCTCGAAACCAGAACAAAGAAATAAGCAAGAACCACCAGTAATACCAATAAATGGCACTAACAATTGTTTATAAAAAGAACGGGTATTAGTCTTTTCCTTAGGAGATTTATCTTGTGGCCATTGCTGGACAATTACCTTTAATGTCCCAGATAAAGCTAACCCAGAAGTTAAAGCCGTGAAAAAACCAACTAATAGTAAAAAGTAAGGCGGTTGCAGAGGGTAATAGTACATTCAAACTCCTGGTTGTTATTAAAATTCGTTTTTATTTGGTAACAGATTATTTAGCTAAAATAGCTGCTACACCTTCTTTTGAGAACTCGGTCAACAGGCTAATGGCGACATTAAGTAAACGATTTGGTGGTAAATCATCCTTGACCAAATCCCACAGACGTTGGACTTCTTCTGTGTGCAAACGGTCATCTTCAGTGATAGCTAAGACCAACTGACGACGGAGAAATTTACCCTCTTCGGAAAGGATGAATTCCAACCCCATTTTCGCCGTTGGTAAAACATCAAAATGGCTATCGGTGCGAGCAATCTTAATCAGATTTTCTAACCTTTGCCATTGAAATTTACCATTTTTAAACAACACATTCAATAGCCGTCGCCGTAATGCGGGAGATTCCCCATTTAATAACCGCCGAGCGATATAGGGATAACCCACTTCCACAATTTTGAAATTAGGGTTAAGACTGAGGGCAATCCCTTCTTGTGTCACCAAAGAACGAATAATCAAAGCAAACTTTGCTGGCACACGGAAAGGATATTCATACATCAATTCCGAGAACTCATCGGTAATGGTTTTGAAGTTGAAATCTTGGACATTTTTACCAATAGCATTTCCTAATACTGCTTCTAATGCGGGAACAATAGGGGTAATATTAGTATTTGGTGCCAAAAAGCCTAATTTGACAAAATCTTCCGCTAAATCGACGTAATCCTTATTTACCAAATGTACTAAAGCATCAACTAAACTTTCCTTAGTGGTTTCCTCCAATTGATCCATCATGCCAAAATCAATGTAAGCCATGCGACCATCGGGCATAGCGAACAAATTTCCCGGATGAGGATCGGCATGAAAAAACCCATGCTCTAATAGTTGTTGTAAACCAGTAGTTACACCTATTTGAATGATGGCTCCTGGGTCTAAACCAACAGATTGAATCTTTTCAGTATCTGTGAGTTTAAAACCGTTGATCCATTCTAGAGTTAAAACATGAGTGCTGGTATAATTCCAGTAAATACAGGGAATTTTTACCTGGGGGTCATCACGGAAGTTATGGGCAAATTTTTCCGCATTGCGACCTTCATTGATATAATCAATTTCCTCAAATAGCTTTGTGCCAAACTCGTCCACAATTAAAGTTAAATCGTGACCGAGATTCAGGGGTAGCCAGGGAGCAAGCCAACTGGCAACCCAACGCATGAGATATAGGTCTTTTATCAGTAATGGGCGGAGGTTAGGGCGTTGTACTTTAACTGCCACTTCCTCGCCACTGAGTAACCGACCCCGGTAGACTTGACCCAAACTAGCTGCTGCTACGGGTTGAGGGGAAAGTTCCCGAAAGATTTCGCCAATTGAGCGATTTAATTCTGTTTCAATAATCTGATATGCCAGATCATTATCAAAAGGTGGTAACTGGTCTTGTAACTTGATTAGTTCTGCTAAGAAGTCCTTGCGGATTAAGTCGGGACGAGTCGAGAGGGCTTGACCGACTTTAATAAATGTCGGACCTAGATTGGTGAGTAGGGTTCGCAACTGGGTAGCGCGTTTCCCCTGATTTTCCTCCACCTGGTCTTGCCAGTCGTCCCATTTGAGACTGAATATAAATCCGGCAAAAGACCAGATTATTCTCAGTAGTCGTCCCCAGACTAACCAAGGACGGTAACGAAAGTAACGAGCGTTCGCTCCGCTCGCCCAGGGCAGTGCCTCTGGATTATACTGCTTTAATTCATCAGATTGATACTGACCCACGCCTTTATTTGCCTCTTCAACAGGGAATTTTACATCGTCGCTTTGATCCTGAATGCTAACTTAGTTGTTGGCACAAGAAAATGGTACTTTTTAGTTTAGAAAGAAACTTTAACCGGATCTAGGCGCAATAGGTGCTGAAATAAGCCTATTTTAGCTAGATTTATTTATCTTTTTCTTAATTATACTTTATAAAAGTACAAACTTTTTGTGTGTATTTGAGGTATTTTATCTTTTCTTAAGACCCCGATATTCGTCAACAACTAACACAAGACCCCAATCCCATAGTTTGTACCGCTGCACGGGATACTTGACTCTCAGAAGTTGCACCACAGGGACTGAAGGCAGAGCTTAATTTCAGTGCTACCTCTGTCAATATTAACACAATCCATTCAGAGGCGGAGAAAACCCCAAGCGATCGCTAAAACTATAAAACTTAAATGGCATTTCGCAAGCGTTGTCTCAAATATTTGGTATCAGTAGGTCAACAAAATTTGGAATTTAAGATTTTTTCCTGCTGAATTTAAACTCCATAATTGGTTAGCAATGGTATCATTCGAGTATTACAAAAAGTAAAGGGCGATTTTACTATGACCAAAGCACCTGTTGCTCCTGTGGTGCTAGTCATTCTAGATGGATGGGGCTACTGTGAGGAAACGCGAGGAAACGCGATTGCCGCTGCCAAAACTCCGATTATGGACAGTTTATGGGCAGTCTATCCCCACACCCTCATTCGCACATCAGGAAAAGCCGTAGGGTTGCCAGAAGGTCAAATGGGCAACTCGGAAGTTGGTCATTTGAACATTGGCGCTGGTCGAGTCGTACCCCAAGAATTGGTACGGATCTCAGATGCTGTAGAAGACGGTTCTTTAGCCGCAAACCCAGCCCTTGTCAAAATTTGCCAGGAAGTCCGTTCTGCTAATGGCAAGTTACATCTAGTGGGGCTTTGTTCTGATGGGGGGGTGCATTCCCATATTACTCATCTATTTGGATTACTTGATTTAGCGAAGGAACAGCAACTTTCACAAGTTTGTATTCACGCCATTACTGATGGTCGTGACACCAAACCGACAGATGCTATCCAAGTCATCCAGCAGTTGGAAGACTATATAGATCATGTTGGCATCGGTGGAATCACTACTATTAGTGGTCGCTTTTATGCAATGGATCGTGATAACCGTTGGGATCGAGTCCAACGCGCCTACGATGTAATAACAACAGATAATGCGGGCAATGGACTCACGGCTGTAGAGGTATTGCAAGCAGCTTACGCGAAAGGTGTAACCGATGAGTTTGTTCTCCCAGTCCGGTTGCAACCGGGCGCGGTAGAATCTGGTGATGGGGTGATATTTTTCAATTTCCGCCCCGACCGCGCTAGAGAACTAACTCAAGCCTTTGTTAGTCAAACTTTTAACGGTTTTGAAAGACAGCCAATTCAACCACTTTCTTTTGTAACTTTTACCCAGTATGATCCAGAATTGCCAGTTTCTGTGGCTTTCGCACCGCAAAATCTGAGTAATATTCTGGGTGAAGTTATCGCTAATCGCGGGTTAAAACAGTTTAGAACGGCTGAAACTGAAAAATACGCTCATGTTACTTATTTCTTTAATGGGGGACTAGAAGATCCCTGTAAGGGGGAAGATCGGGAATTAGTCAGTAGTCCAATGGTGGATACTTATGATCAAACCCCGGCGATGTCAGCACAAGCTGTGACAGATGTGGCGATCACTGCCATCAGAAAGGGTATCTATTCCCTAGTTGTAATGAACTATGCTAACCCAGACATGGTAGGGCATACAGGACAAATTCCAGCGACAGTCACAGCTATTGAAGCAGTAGATAAATGTTTAGGTCGTCTCATTGATGCTATTGGTAAAGCAGGTGGTACAGCAATTATTACTGCTGATCATGGCAATGCTGAGTATATGCTAGATGAAGGCGGTCATCCTTGGACAGCCCATACTACTAACCCAGTTCCTTTAATTTTGGTAGAAGGCGAAAAAGCCAAAATACCCGGATATGGAACAAATGTGGAATTAAGAAATGATGGCAAATTAGCCGATATTGCCCCGACTATTCTGGATATTTTACAAATATCCCAACCACAAGAAATGACAGGGCGATCATTACTTAAAGCCGCAGAATATGATTTACAACTAACTCGTACTCCTGTACAAGTAGGGTTGTAAAATCGTAAAGCCCTGGCGACTAGAAGTCGCGGCTACACAATCAAAGTCCGCCTGCGCGGACTCAAGAAAAATCAAGATTTTGAAACCCACGACGGTGGGTTTTGCCTGTGTAGACGCGGTTTATAACCGCTAATTTAGCTACAAAATTGATAACTTTTGATAACCAACATTTCTAATATGGCAATTACTAACATTATTCAAGGCATTTGGGCATTTTCTGCACTCAGTTTGATTATTCTCGTTTTGTTACATAGTCCTAAAGGTGATGGCATTGGGGCTATTGGTGGACAAGCACAATTATTTAGCAGTACCAAAAGTGCCGAAAATACTTTAAATCGAGTTACTTGGGCATTAGTTGTAGTTTTTATGGGTTTAACTGTGGTTTTAAGTGCTAATTGGTTGCCCAAATAATTGAAACTGAAAATGGGAAAAATCACCCAAAATCAAAACTTTTGGCGAAGATTAATAGTTCGACTTCGCTCACTACAAGCAGCAGTTCTGACTTTAGCAATAAGTACAGGACTGCTGGTTGTTTTGACTAACTTTCAAGTAAATGCTGGTGTGAGGGAACAGGGAAGAAACTCCCAATTTATCCAAAAAACCCATCCTTTACCACCGACTCTGGCACAATGGCAAGATAAAATGAATAGTGGAGATTATTTTGATCAAATTAAATCTACGAAAGTTGGTTATTTAATTTGGTCACGGTTTCCGGTGAAAGTGAAGATAGAAACACCAACTGATCTTAATGAAAAGCAATCGCAAATATGGGTTAATAGTGTTTCTCAAGCAGTGCAAGAATGGAGTATTTATTTACCTTTACAAATAGTGGAAAAATCGGCTATTGCTGATATTACAATCTCTCGCAAAGCGCCACCTTTGCAACGTGAACCTAATGGTAAGATACTGCGATCGCGTTCGGCTTTAACTACTTATAATTTATATACTGAAAATAATATTTTATCTCACCGGTTTACAATTCTGCTGAGTCCTAGTCAAACTGGTGAATATGTACTATCAGCAGCCCGTCATGAAGTTGGTCATGCTTTGGGCATTTGGGGTCATAGTCTTCTAAATACTGATACTATGTATTTTTCTCAAGTTCGCAAACCGCCGTTGATTTCTGTCAGAGATGTAAATACTTTAAAACGGGTTTATGAACAATCTACTAGTTTGGGGCAGAATTGAGTTTATCTCACGCAAAGGCGCAAAGGCGCAAAGGTAAGATTTCAAGATGAAGGCAACCAGTTTTTATCTAAAATCTGATCTAAGGTGTAAGGACAAATTTCTGGTAAGTTGGTTAGTTTGGTTTTGGCTTTAACATAATCTAAGGCATTGCTGTAAATGATATTGATATTTTCCGCTAAATGATTGCGTAAGTTAGTGGCTAATTCTTCGTTAATTTGATTACGAAAACTAATAATTTCCGCTGCCCAATGGTTAGCATTTCTGGGCTTTTCTATATGCCAATTTTGATAAAGTAATAAGTGTCTAATAATCTGTTCTAATAAACTTCTCACTCGTCTTTTTTCGGTTTTCGCCAATTCTTCTAACTCTTCTATTAAGTGATCATAGTCAATATCTCCCAATTGACGAGATTTGAGGTTTTTAATTGTCTCATCTAGCCATTGTGAGTAATTAGACTCATATAATTTGTTGATCTCAATAGCTGTTTTCATTATTTGCTGACTTAGCCTAAGACTTGATTAGTTGCGCTTATACGACTGAGATGGTTCTTCCTCGTCGGTTTTATGATAACAAATTTTTTGGTCGGTGTCAATAGCTTTGACTCTATTATTGCGAGGCTGTGGAAATTGCAAGTGAATTTGATTTTCGACAGCCTCATGATTTGATTACACTCGACGTAGGTTCATGAGTTCTTGAGGAGATGCAAGCATATCAATGGCTACGAAGAAGATTTTTCCATCGGGATTGATTAAAAACCGCCAGGAAATGTTCATTCCAACTGTGACACCAAACCAAGGAGTTTGTACTACTCCTGTGACTTTCAGTTGTTTAGAACCGTCTGGTTGAACTTCGCAGATACCTTGTTGTGGCATCATGTTTAGTCCTTGTGCTTCTTCGCGCATATATTTAGCGATCGCTTCCCGGCCAATAATTGGCTTTTGGAATGGTGGTTGTAGCGCACCGTCGGTAGTGAATAGTGCGATCGCATCATCAAATTTATCTGCATTCATGGCTTCAATGTAGCCTAAAACCGCAGGTTCTGTAATACCGTCAATTTTAACGGAGGAAATAACTGGACTTGTCCGTTGGAAAGCAGGTTCTGTAGCTGCTTTAGGATAACTGCTAGGGCCAAGATCAGAAGTATCAAATCCCATATCTACTACGGTATTCCGCAATACGGTGATTTGCTGACCTTGATCAAGTTTTTGTGTAGCTTCTAATACAAATTTTACACCGGGAGACATTTGATAACCAACGGGGATAGGAGCGATGATTCCTTGTTTCATCAATTCTCCTAACTCGAACCAGAAAGCCAGTTTGGTATTAACGCTGAAAAAACCATAGGAACGGCTAATAGGAGTATCAGCACGGCTGGCTAAATCTCGCATTACTTTTGTTTGCTCTTCACGAGACATTTGCTTAATTTGGGTAAGCAAACTTTCAGCTAGTTGCAAGCGTGCTACTCCAGGTGCTGCGGGGGTAATGGTTTTACCCATTTCGGTGTAAGCATACCAAAGATAGGCTAATTGATCATCAACGTTAAGTTGATCAAATAACGCTATGGTTGCGGGAATAGGACTAGGAACTTGAGTATTAGAAAAAATAGTTTGAGCAGACTGGATAGTTAAAGCCACAGTCGGAATCTCCAAAGTTATGTGTTTACTAGTCTTTGTAAAGACATCAGTTAAAAATGTTTATGATGAACTTATGTCTTATGGAAAGTAATGTAATGAAAATCTTAATTTTTGTAAATAATAGAAATTACGAATTGACAAAATAGGTAATCAATGGTAAAGAATTTATTTTCACGCAGAGGCGCAGAGGCGCAGAGAGGAATTTAGGAGCTAAATTGTGTTGATTAATGAAGGTTATCGTTTAATTAAACAGATTAGTAAGGTCATACTTGGGCAGTTTTGACAGTGGCTTTTAGTCCCACTCATCCTAATTTGTTGGCGACTGGTAGCGGTGATAATACAATCAAATTATGGGATGTTAGCACTGGTGAATTAATTAGCACACTTTCAGGTCATTCTTGGTCAGTGGTGGCTGTAGCTTTTAGTGCTGATGGAGAAATGCTGATTAGTGGCAGTTGGGATAAAACGGTGAAAATTTGGCAAATCAGCACAAAATCAGAAATTGCTAGTCTTGTCGGTCATACAGACTCGGTATCTAGCGTTGTTATGAGGGATGATGGGGGATTAATTATCAGTGGTAGTAAGGACAAGACAATCAAATTGTGGCGAAGATGATGGGGACTGGGGACTGGTGATAGGTGATAGGTGATAATTTTACTTAATTACCCATGACCAATCACCAATTACCCACTACCAATTACCAATTTAAAACAATCAGGCGCTACCTGTGAAGGCAACCTCTGGAAATTTCAACTGTGCTTCTGCCATTGGGCGTTTTCTGCCTTCTTCTTGCCAGTAGTTAATCACTTCTGTGGCTTTGTTAAGCAACTCTACCCGGTCAACATCTGTGATCCAGTGTTTGGATTCTAACTCTTTTTTTAGCTCTTCCCAGGCATCATTTCTGGGCCAAAAAAAGTATTTGGTTAAGGGACTAGAACCTTTACCGACAACCTGATCTACTGCTAGGGCGACGTTTTCGTCTAACCAGAGAATTTTCAAAATGAACTTGGTCAATTACACCTCCGGGGAATATCCGGGTTTTACTTACTAAGTTTGCGACCCCTTATTTTAACTCAATGTTTGAATAATTGACCAATGAGTGCAGAAATTTGGGAATCTTCTTTGTGAGGAGTCAGAATGAAGAAAGAAGAGGGAAGAGGGAGGAATGAGTCAAAGCCTCTTTTAATCTGAGTTTCATGATTTGCTATATCATTAATTTTGTTGCATATCACATCAGAGTTAGATGATTAAACTAATTGGTATTTTTCTGAGTCTATTACTGGTTTTTGGCTGGAATACACCAGTTATGGCAGAATCTCAACCTATCACCGCCGAGGAGTTGCAAGTAGGGGATGAATTGGCGACTAAGGCTTTTGTTGCTACGAATCAAGGCGATTTTGTGACGGCGGAGGCTTATTGGACAGAAATTATTGAAAAATTTCCTACTAATGCGGGAGCATGGAGTAATCGCGGTAATTCTCGTGTCAGTCAGAATAAGTTACAATCCGCATTGATGGATTATAACAAAGCTGTAGAACTTGCGCCTACTGTAACAGATCCTTATTTGAATCGGGGGACGGCGTTGGAAGGTTTGGGACGATGGGAGGAGGCGATCGCTGATTATAATCGTGTATTAGAATTAGATCCTCAAGATGCTATGGCTTATAATAATCGTGGTAATGCTAAAACAGGTTTAGGGAAATGGCAAGAAGCGATTTTAGATTTCCAAAAAGCTACAGAAATTAACCCAAATTTTGCCTTTGCTAGAGCTAATTATGCCCTAGCTTTATATGAAACTAATCAATCAGATAAAGCTGTCCGCGAGATGCGGAATATAGTCCGTAAATATCCTCGATTTGCTGATATGCGTGCCGCTTTAACAGCCGCTTATTGGGTGAGGGGAAATAAGGGAGAGGCAGAAAGTAATTGGGTAGCTGCTTATGGACTAGATACCCGTTATAAGGATATGAATTGGGTAACGAATATCCGTCGCTGGCCACCAAGTATGGTAGCAGCTTTGGATAGATTTTTGAAATTACAATAAATTGACACTCTCAGCGGCTAAAGCCCCTGATTTTCCCACTTACCGCGAGGTTTTATACTCAAAACGGCTTGATTGTTTGATTCTAAACGTAGGGGTAAAGCAAGAGCTTCATTGGTGTCAACTTAACGTAAAACCTCTATCCCGCAAAGAACTCAAGTCATCTCATTCCTAGTCTCTGACTGGGAATGAATTCTAGAAGGCTCTGCCTTCAATGATATTAGAGGCAGAGCCTCATCAACTGCATTCCTAGTCAGAGACTAGGAACGAGGAACAGAGAACATAAAAATCAGTTGTGTATTAATTGTGTCCCATTACTTAGCCAATTATTGAAGGTAGCGTTACCTAATTAACGCACTTTTCAATTTCCACAAAATTAAACTTAAAGCCATTTTCCTGCATCTTGTTCTCTTTGGTGACTTTCCCAAAATCGACAAATTCAGGAAAGTATATGTCTCCCACAAAATTACCTTCAACAATAGTTAAATAAAGTTTATCGGCAAATTTGATTGCTTCAGTATAAATCTGTCCACCACCGGCGATAAATATCTCTTCTGTTTCACTCATTTTCGCCCATGCAATTGCTTCTGTTAATGAATGCAACACGACACAACCAAAGGCTTGAAAATTGGAATCTCTGGTGAGAACAATAGTTGTACAATCGGGAAATGGTTTAGTCATGGTAGAATAACTTTTGCGCCCGATAATTACAGGATGTCTTCTGATCTTTTGCCGATAATAAATTTCATCACTGGGAATATCCCAGGGATTACCAGCACGAATATGTTTTCTGGCTGAGTTTGCTAAAATTCGATTTTCAGAAATGGCAGCAATGAGACTAATTAACGGCATAAATTGATAATATTCTGGTTTTTTCAGAGAAGGTAATTGTAAGAATTTACGATACCGTAAACTATGGGTAAATGATATAAAAAGTTGAAGTCAAAAATATGGATAAAAAGTTGAAATCAAAAATATGGATAACACTAGAATGGGCGCAGGGACTGCGCCCCTACTTCCTGATTCCTCATATTATTCTTCGATGCGATAACCTAGTTCTGCTAGACGCACCCGTGAATGTCGCCATTTGGGTTGGACTTTGACAAATAATTCTAGGTAAACTTTCCCAGCAATTAGCTTTTGAATTTGTTGTCTAGCTTCACTACCAATAGCTTTGAGCATTGTTCCCCCTTTACCAATAAGAATACCTTTTTGGGAATCTCTCTCAACATGGATCGTGGCGAGAACACGGGTAATTTTTGGAGCTTCTTCGACTAAATCAATGCCTATGGCTACGGAGTGGGGAACTTCTTGACGGGTTAATAATAATATTTGTTCTCGAATTAATTCACCCATGATAAACCGTTCTGGCTGGTCTGTTACTAAATCGGGTGGATAGTAAAATGGACCTGGTTCGAGATGACTAATTAATAAATCTTGGAGTTGCAATAATCCCGCGCCGGTTTTAGCAGAAAATTTCACACTTTGCCATTGATAGGTATCAGCTAATTGAATATAACTATCATCTATTTTTTGGGCATCTTCCGGTTGTTGATCAATTTTATTAATCCCCAGAATTACAGGTGTTTGACTATTAATCAGTAGTTCTGCCACATAGCGATCGCCTGGACCACAAGCAACTGTACCATCAACTACAAATAATATCACATCTACCGAGTCAATGGCAATTTTCGCATTTTTTACCAACACTTCCCCTAATTGATGATGAGGTTTATGAATACCGGGCGTATCCACGAAAATCAACTGGGCTGTTTCCGTAGTTAAAATCCCCTTTAAGCGATTTCGAGTAGTTTGGGATACGGGGGAAGTAATAGCTATTTTTTGCCCAACTAATTCATTCATCAAAGTGGATTTACCCACATTAGTTCTGCCGATAATGCCAATAAAACCTGATTTAAATCCATCCGGTGCTTGGGGAATCATCACCCCACCGAAATCAGTAAAAATATTATTATCAATATCAGATACTTGTGATTCTACTTGCATTTTTTACAGTTATGATTAATAGATTATTTTGAGCTTTGAGGGAAATTCTCTTTCAATTTAGGGGATTGCATAATGACGGTATAAATTATGTTTCGCGCAAAGATACAAAGGAGCAAAGACGCAAAGTTTGAAATTGTGATAGCTGGCGTGGCGTAGCCATATTTTCTATTTTTATATTTCAATTCACCAACGCCTAAATTAGAGATACATTAATTATTGCATATTTATGAAAATAATAAAAAGCATAGAGCCAAATTTTACTGTCCTCATAGAGGAGTCGTTGAGAAGCCCAGACTCACCTGTTCGCGTAAGCGTGACCCAAGGGATAAAGTAGTGTATTAGCCCCCTGCAATTCATTTCATAGTGGGTCTGTTAGCCAAAGAAATAAGCTATCTGTAGCTTAAGTTGACACTATTAAGCTTTTGCTAAACCCCTACCCGGAGAATCAAATAATTAAGCCGTGTTGGGTATAGTAGCGATTTATAATCGCCGACAGGTTTTAAAATACCCTCTAGTAGTCTGTCAACCCGAAAATGACGGGTGAAGGCAAGTAGGGGGAGAAGAGAGGCAGGGGGGCAGGGGAGGGAAGAACAGAAGTTTTTTCCGATTATTACCTGTCAAAATCAATTTGACGAACTACTAGTGTTTGTTACTATTGATAGCTAAAACTGTTCCCTACCTTCACAGACAACTTATTCAGCAAACCCTATTTAGTATATTAAAACATGGCAATTTTACACGGAACTTGGGTAATAAATCATCAAAATAGTTATTTCTTTATTTGGGGAGAAACTTGGCGTTCTTCACAGGTGCATACTGAAGTATCTGCTGAGATTCCTTTACATCCCTTGGCTATGGACTCGGTGGAATTAAACGAATGGTTAGAATTATCTAATTTATCAATTACTAATTTAATTCAGCCATCTTCTACTACTAAACAAAGAATTAAAAGTAAACCACCAACAGAAATAAAATTACCTGTTTATTCACAAATAGTTTCTTTACCAACTTATTTTTCAGGAATTAATAAATCAGAATTAACGACAATTTCTCCCGTTCATTCTGTCAGCGTGGATATAGATTCTCCATCCTCACAATATTTGCATCCTTGGAAAATTGAGGGTTTTTGTCTCACTCCAGCATTAGCAATTCAATTTCTCTCATCATTACCCCTGAGTACAACCGATAATAAAGCGGCTTTATTAGGAGCAGATATTCATTTTTGGGTACATATTTACAGATGGCATTTAGATTTAATTTCTCGTTGTAAATTTTTACCAACCGTTGACAAACAAGATAGTAATTTAATTGCCAAATGGCAGATACTTTTAGATAGTGCCATAGATGTCACAAGGTTAGAGAAATTCTCTTCACAAATGCCTTTAGCTTGTCGAACATATCAACAGACTACCGAAAATATAGCCATTAATTTACCATTATTACCTCAAGAATTAATATTATCATTCCTCAATCACGTTACAGATAATCAATTGCGGTTAATGCTTAGTTCTCAATCTCCCCTAGAACCGAGAATGATGATGTCTTTACCTGCTACATTACAGCAATGGTTACAAGGATTAATTAATGCAAATAATACAATTGATGCAGCAGGAGGAGACCGGTTACAAACTACTTTAAAAGCTTGGACTTTACCATTACAATATCAACTTACAGGCAAAGCTTTATTTAGAACTTGTTTTCAATTGCTTCCTCCAGAAAATGAAGAACCAGATTGGATTTTGCAGTATTTTCTGCAAGCAGCAGATAACCCAGAGTTTTTAATAGGCGCAGCGACAATTTGGCATCAACCTGTAGATACATTAGTTTATCAAAATCGCACAATTGCACAACCTCAAGAAACATTTTTGCGAGGTTTGGGTTTAGCTTCTCGATTGTATCCCATAATTACCCCCAGTTTAGAAACTGCATCTCCCGAATTTTGTCACCTCACCCCCATGCAAGCTTATGAATTTATCAAAGCTGTAACTTGGAGATTTGAAGATAGCGGGTTAGGAGTAATTTTACCTCCTAGTTTAGCAAATCGGGAAGGGTGGGCAAATCGTTTAGGCTTAAAAATTAGTGCCGAAACTCCTCAAGAAAAATCGGGACGTTTGGGTTTACAAAGTTTATTAAATTTCCAATGGCATTTGGCAATTGGTGGACAAACAATTTCTAAAGTTCAGTTTGATAAACTGGTAAAATTAAATAGTCCCTTAGTCGAAATTAATGGTGAATGGGTAGAACTCCGTCCCCAAGATATTAAAACTGCCCAAACCTTTTTTAGTTCTCGCAAAGAACAAATGTCTCTTTCTTTAGAAGATGCTTTACGCATTAGTAAAGGAGACACCCAAGTAATTGAGAAATTACCTGTTGTCAGTTTTGAAGCTTCCGGTGCCTTGGCAGAATTAATTGGGGCATTAACTAATAATCAGGAAATTCAACCTTTAACTACACCTCAAAGTTTTCGGGGAGAATTACGTCCTTATCAAGAAAGAGGTGCGGGTTGGTTAGCATTTTTAGAACGTTGGGGTTTAGGTGCTTGTCTTGCAGACGATATGGGATTAGGAAAAACCATCCAATTTATCGCTTTTTTACTTCACCTCAAAGAAGAAAATATTCTAGAAAAACCAACTTTATTAGTTTGTCCTACTTCAGTTATGGGCAATTGGCAAAAAGAAGTTAAAAAATTTGCCCCGACAATCAAAGTTTTGGAATATCACGGTGATAAACGTCCTAAAGGTAAAGCGTTTACAGAAGCCGTTAATAAACACGATATAGTAATTACTAGCTATTCACTGATTCACCGCGATATTAAATTATTAAAAGCAGTTGAATGGCAGATAATTGTTTTAGACGAAGCCCAAAATGTCAAAAATTCAGATGCGAAACAATCACAGGCAGTGCGACAATTAGAAACGACATTTCGCATTGCTTTAACGGGTACACCTGTAGAAAATAGATTGCAAGAATTATGGTCTATTTTAGATTTCTTGAATCCCGGTTATTTAGGGAATAAACAATTTTTCCAAAGACGGTTTGCTATGCCGATTGAAAAGTATGGTGATACTGCTTCTTTAAATCAATTACGTTCATTGGTTCAGCCTTTTATTTTACGCCGATTAAAAAGTGATAAAGACATAATTCAAGACTTGCCAGAAAAGCAAGAAATGACAGTTTTTTGTGGATTAACTTCTGAACAAGCTACACTATATCAACAATTAGTAGATGAATCTTTAGTAGAAATTGAATCTGCGGAAGGTTTACAACGTCGCGGCATGATTTTAGGGTTATTAGTGAAGCTAAAACAAATTTGTAATCATCCTTCCCAATATTTGAAATTAGCAACTTTAGAGAAACATCATTCTGCTAAATTACAACGACTAGAGGAAATGTTAGATGAGGTTTTAGCAGAAGGAGACAGGGCTTTAATTTTCACACAATTTGCTGAATGGGGTAAGTTGTTAAAATCGTATTTAGAAAAGAAATTAGAACGAGAGATATTCTTTTTATATGGTAGTACCAGTAAAAAGCAAAGAGAGGAAATGATTGATAGATTCCAACATGACCCCCAAGGACCACCAATTATGATTTTATCGTTAAAAGCTGGTGGTGTGGGATTGAATTTAACTAGGGCAAATCATGTTTTTCACTTTGATAGATGGTGGAATCCCGCAGTTGAAAATCAAGCCACAGATAGAGTATTTAGAATTGGTCAGACCCGCAATGTTCAAGTCCATAAATTCGTCTGTACTGGAACATTAGAAGAGAAAATAAATGATATGATTGAAAGCAAAAAACAACTAGCAGAACAGGTTGTAGGTGCAGGAGAAGATTGGTTAACAGAAATGGATACAGACCAACTTCGTAACTTATTAATATTAGATCGGAATGCTGTGATTGAAGAAGATGAACTTTAAGAAATATATGCTAGAAAATATAGATAGGGGTTGCTGAAAAAGTTATCTGTGAGGGCTAGGAGTATGGCTAACGCCACGCTACGCTATCAGGAGGTAGGGGCGCAGGGCCTTCGCCCATTCAGGAGTATGGCTAACACCACGCTTCGCTATCAGGAGTAAGGCTAACGCCATGCTACGCTATCAGCAAACCCTAGATAAACTCACCTAAGAAAGACATTTTAAACAGAAATAGGCACATTAATCAAATAAGCAAAATTGGTTAGAGAATTGCTGATAAATAGGCAGGCAAAATTAATTTTATAAGAAGATAGGCATTTAATGTAGGGGTAGCGCCCCCGTGCCTACCCCGGTATTTGGGGCAACCACAGGGGGTTTGCCCCTACTTCCCTCCTTGGGGTACTAAGCAAATTCCCTCATCATCTGTTAATAAGTTCTGTGCTGCTTCTAACATAGAGGGCATTATTTCTTTTAAATCTTCCCGATTATTTAAGTAAGTTTTTAAAGCTGACATTGGGTCAATACTGCTACTTGCGGTTAATTCAGGAATACGAGGTTTTGCTAACTGACTCACCAATTCGGCTTGAATGGTGTAAGTGTGCGCTGTGCTTAAAGCTTGATGTAGAGAAGAGTTATCAATTAAATCTAATTGTTCTGACCGCAATTTATAAATGAGTCGCACTACATTATCTTGAATATCATATTTAGCAATTCCTTTTAATAATGCTTTTTGTGGATCATCTTGTTTAGATAAATCTATCTCAATAGTCCGAAATGTTCGCACGGGTAAGGGACAAAATTCCCAATTTACTTTCCCTTTTTCCAAATCTATCATTACATAACCTTTGTCTTCCTTTTCTTCACTAAAATCTACCCGTTCAATACTTCCAGGATAAATTACTGGTGGGTCATTAGATTTATTTAAATTCTGATGTTTGTGAACATGACCTAAAGCCACATAATCGAAACATGGTCGAGTTAATAAAGATAAGGGTAAGGTAAAACCTTTTCCGACTGCTAATAATCGTTCTGCACCTAAAGTGGCATTATCAGCCATTAAATGGGCTAAAAGCACAGTGGGTAAATTGGGGTCAAGACGGCGAATTTCTCCTTCGATAACTACCTCTAAACGGTCTGTGAGGAGTTGATTAACTTCTGCTAGAGAAGAACCCTGAGTTTCTTGACGAGTCATTAAAGTGGAACGAGTTAACCAAGGAAGAGTAATGATTTGTACATCTCCTTTTTGTGTAGAAAGGCGATGAGTCGTTAAAGTATCACCAACTACAAACCCTGGTACTCCCAAAGTCCGATAAATATTTAAACTTGCACCTCCCAAACCTTGGGAATGTTGGTCATGATTTCCCACTAATAAGACTGTGGGGATATCTGCATCAACTAAACGGCGAAATTGATTAGCAAAGGCTTCTTGAACATAGGGTGCAGGTGTGGCATTAGGGAAGGCATCACCACCAAACAGGACTAAATCTACATGATCAGCGATCGCTCGGTCAATACACAAAGATAATGTTTTCACAAAATCCTCTAGTCGTGTGTTTAAACCTGTGGCTGGATTAACGCGCCCGTGGCAAAAACCGCTACCAATATGGATATCTGAAAGATGGAGAATTTTCATAGTTTATTGGTTGTAAGGGTTAAGATACCCGACTTCTTGAAGAAGTCGGGTATCTAGTGGTGTGATTAAATGTGAATTCCACACTCAGTTTTTTCACTTCCGCGCCAACGTCCAGCCCGTTCGTCTTCACCTTCGCCGACTTTAGTGGTAATAGGTTCGTCACCAATACTGGGATAACCTTGATCATGAAGGGGGTTGTAAATTACTTTATGTTCAGCTACATACGCCCAGCTTTGCTTACGAGTCCAGGTAGCTAGAGGGTTAATTTTTAATCTTCCCTTACCATCTAGTTCAAATACGGGCATGGTAGCACGAGTAACAGCTTGATCCCGACGACGACCAGTGATCCAACCTACTGTATTAAGCTCGTCTAAACCGCGTTGAAGTGGCTCGATTTTGGTAATGTCGTGGAATTTAGTAATATCTGTATCCCAAAGGGCTTCCCCAAATTTAGCAGCAAAGGCTTCACGGCTATCTACGTCTGGGGTTTTATAGGTTTTTAAATCTAGGTTGTAGATTTCTTTGGCTTTAGCTACCAATTCTAGGGTTTGGGGGAAATGATAAAGGGTATCTAGGAAAATAACGGGAACGGGATGCTGAAGTTCGCTATAAAAAATGTGTGTCAAGATGATGTCATCAACGTTGAAGGCACTAGTTTGGACTAATCCTGTGGGGATGTTCTGTACAGACCAGGCTAGGATTTCTGTAGGGGTTGCAGTTTCAAATTGCTTATTTAGTGATGCTAAGTCAAAGGCGATAGAAGTTGTCATGATCTTTCTCTAAAACCAAGATTTTTTACTTTTGTTAAATCTAATCTTATAAGAATATAGGCACATATCCCCGCCGATGATTGAGGAAATAGGTTTGAGAGAAAATTGATTCCCAACTCCCTCACCCCCCCAACTCCCCCAAC
>NZ_JADEWA010000362.1:0-5590 GCF_015207865.1 Dolichospermum sp. LEGE 00246 | reverse complement strand
GTTATAATCAGAAAGAACATCAGAAAACAGCACAGGAATTAAATCAACTATTAGACAATCTCACACAATGGGTAAAAGATTATCAGAATAATATATCATTACCACAAATTGCCAAATCTCAGAAAATATGTGAATCTTGTCAATATACCATGAGGTGTCAACGTCAAAAAATCACACAAGCAACAGAAGATATTAACCAGCAATTTCCTAATTTAGAAAATATTGCTGAAGTATCACTTTAAATTAATGAATAAGATTGTCTCACGCAAAGGCGCAAAGAAAGAAATACAGAAGTTAGAATGTGGTTTAAAATGGAATGGATTTTAACAGGAACGGAACAACCTCCTGATTGGTTTATCGAATTAGTGAAAAAATACGTACCAACAACAGGTGGTAACTTTGCTGCTCAATTATTTTGGCAACGGGGAATTCAAGATCAGGAAAAGTTAGCGGCTTTTATTAATTATCAAATTTATCAACCTGCTGATGTTTGGGAATTTGGTCAGGAAATGAATTTGGCTGTACAACGGTTAATAACTGCCGGGAAAACAGGAGAAAAAATTGTTATTTGGGGAGATTTTGATGCCGATGGAATTACCTCGACTGCGGTATTATGGGATGGTTTAGGTGAATTTTTTCAGCAACATCGTCAATTAAGTTATTATATTCCCAATCGTTTAATAGAATCTCATGGTTTAAATCAGCCAGGAATTGATAATTTAGCAGCCCAAGGTTGTAAATTAATTATTACTTGTGATACAGGCAGTACAAATATTTCAGAAATCATCTATGCCCAAAGTTTAGGGATAGATATAATTGTGACTGACCATCATACATTACCACCAGAACGCCCCCCGGTCGTCGCCATTATTAACCCGCGTTATTTAGCAAAAGAACATCCTTTATATCATCTTTCTGGTGTGGCAGTTGCTTATAAATTGGTGGAAGCATTATATATAAGTTTGCCAGATATTCCCGAACATCCATTAACAGATTTATTAGATTTAGTAGCAGTAGGATTAATTGCCGATTTAGTCCAATTAAGTGGTGATTGTCGCTATTTGGCACAGTTGGGAATTCAACAATTACACACAGACTTTAAAAAAATCCCATCAGCCAGAAGAAGACCAGGAGTGGGGAAGTTATTAGAATTATGCCAGAAAAGTGGCGATCGCCCCACAGATATTTCCTTTGGTTTGGGACCCCGCATTAACGCCGTTAGTCGCATTCATGGTGATGCTAGTTTCTGTATAGAATTATTAACCAGTAGAGATATGCAGCGTTGTCAACAACTTGCAGAAGAAACAGAATTAGCTAATTCCCGTCGCAAATCTTTACAAAAAGATGTCCAAGTCCAAGTTACTAAAAAACTCAGTCAATTAGACTTATCAACCACCAGCGTCATCGTTTTAGAAGATCCTCAATGGGCAGGTGGTGTTTTAGGTCTGGTTGCCGGACAAATTGCCCAAGAAACAGGGCGACCGACAATTTTGCTAAGTACAGAAGCAAAAGAAAATAAGACGGATTCTAGCCCATCTCTAGCACGAGGTTCTGCCCGTTCCATTAACTCCGTTGATTTATATCAATTAGTTCAAGAACAAGCCCATTTATTACATCGTTTTGGAGGACATCCCTTTGCTGCGGGTTTGAGTTTATTAGTAGAAAATATCCCCCTATTTACAGCCGCCATTAACCAGAAATTACGTCAATCTTTAGGAGGAATAAATCTCACTCCAACAGTGCAAGCTGATTTGGTGGTGACAGTTGCCGATTTAGGCAAAGATTTATTTTTAGAATTGAAACTATTAGAACCCTGTGGAATGGGCAATCCTATCCCCAAATTATTAATTAAAAACTGTTGGTTCGAAAATTCTTGGCATAAAAATCAAGAAGATTTAAAAGGAAATAAAATCCAATATATTAAAACTGACTTCAATATTCGAGATAATTCTACCAACAATCCGTTTCCGGGGATTTGGTGGGGACACTATAAAGAAGAATTGCCTATTGGTAGATGTGATTGTATTGCCGAAATTGATTTTAACAGCTTTAAAAACCGTTATGAAATTAGATTAATCGCCGTCCGTCCTAATACGGAAAGTGAATTAAAAACCAAAAATTCAGCATTGATTTTAGATTGGCGAAATCAGGAAAATTTAACCGAACTAACCTCAGAAAAATCATTATTAATTATGCAAGATTGCCCTACTAATTGGGATAATTTACGTTTGTGGGTAAAGCAATCACTAAATCAGAGAAAACAATTAGTTATTGCTTGGAGAAAACCCCATAATTTAACTCCCAAGGACATTTGGTTAACTTTATTAGGCATTTCTAAATACCTGAGTCGAAAAAATCAACCTGTTACCCACGTCCAACTTTTAGAGAAACTAGGTATTAGTGATCAAACCCTATATTTGGGTTTTCAAGCATTAAAATATTTAGGATTTATCATCCAACGTCAAGATAATCATCTACAAATAATCTGGGATTCCACATATCATTACCAACCAGCAGATCATGTTATTAACAAATTTTTAGCCGCAGTCAGAGAAGAACAATTTCAACGAGATTATTTTTTTCATGTGCCTTTATCTATTATTGTTGCCATGATTGGTAAATAATCTCATTTCGTAAGTTGGGTGGACGGATGTTATACTCAAAACGGCTAGAAGCTGGACTTTTTTATCATACAAAGAACAGCCGATGCTCTGAAATCCTTCAGTGACCCTGATATATTAGTTGAAATCAGCGAACTAGATCAATTAATTGCGGACATCAGTAAAAACCTTTAATTAGTCCCCAAATATCGCGGTAGGCGCCGGGGTGCTACCCCTACACTAAATCCAATTTTTCTGTATCATTAATTTTGTCTACCTACTTAACAGGTAACGGGTTTGGTAGGGGTGGAGGTTCACAAACTTCTGTCCCTATTTAATGGTTACAGTTTTTAATAGATACCCAACTAGAGTCTGCTATGGGAGAACCATCTTCGCCTAGCAAGCTGTAGTGTTCCTTTTTCCAAATTGGCGCATTATGTTTGAGTGTATCAATAGCATACTCACAAGCGGCAAAAGCCTCACCACGATGGGGACAACCCACAGCCACAACCACACTAATTTCCCCAACTAATAATCTGCCAATGCGATGATATATTACCACCCGACTCACATCAGGCCATTGATGGCGAATATCATCAGCAATTTGATAAAATACCTGTAAAGCCATCGGTTCATAAACCTGATATTCCAAAGCTACCACAGACTTACCATCAGTTTGATTACGAACCATACCACTCATCAGTACCACAGCACCATTAGCAGGATTATCTGCTTTACTGTAGATTTCTTCCACAGACAATGGCGCTAATGTAATCCCAAAACCATCTTCAACCCTGGGTTTAGTTGTCATCATACAAAAATCCTCAAATTTATTCATCCGCGTTTATCTGCGTTTATCTGCGGTTAATAATTGTTCTATAAGTTTATGTGAACCTTAATTCCACCAGCCAAGACTCTAAAAACCGTAAAATCAGTTAAACTAATTTTTTCATCTATTCATAAAAACCATAATTATCTCATGCAAGTGCAACTCAGTGGATCTAAAAATCCCCTTGCGTATCTGCTATTAATTGCTCCTTTTTTCCTTTGGGGTACAGCAATGGTGGCAATGAAAGGCGTAATTCCTCACACCACGCCTCTATTTATGGCTGGAGTCAGATTAATACCTGCGGGGGTGTTAATTCTCATGGTGGCTGCATTTATGGGTAAACCCCAACCTAAAAGTTGGTTAGGATGGTTGTGGATTATTATATTTGCTTTGGTTGATGGTACATTATTTCAAGGCTTTTTAGCCGAAGGTTTAGTCAGAACCAATGCCGGCTTAGGTTCGGTGATGATAGATTCTCAACCTCTAGCGGTAGCTTTACTTTCACTCTGGCTATTTCAAGAACATATTGGATTATGGGGATGGTTGGGGTTAGGTTTGGGAATGACAGGAATTAGTCTGATTGGTTTACCTCAAGAGTGGATTTTCCATATTTTTGAGGCGGGGATCACTATTTCCATAGATAATTGGCAAGAGTTATTTAATAGTGGTGAGTTATTAATGTTACTCGCCGCTTTATCAATGGCTGTGGGAACAGTGATGATTCGGTTTGTGTGCCGCTATGCAGATCCGGTAACGGCTACAGGATGGCATATGATTATCGGTGGCTTGCCTTTGTGGGGAATTTCTTCAGTATTAGAATCTCAACAGTGGGAAAATCTTGTCCTATCGGACTGGATGGGATTAGGTTATGCTACTGTATTTGGCAGTGCGATCGCTTACGGATTATTTTTCTACTTTGCCTCTAGTGGTAATCTCACCAGTTTAAGTTCTCTGACTTTTCTCACACCCGTTTTTGCTTTAATATTTGGTTATATTTTTCTCAATGAAGTCCTGACTACTATTCAATGGTTTGGGGTTTTTCTTACCTTAATCAGTATTTATTTAATTAACCAACGGGAAAATATCGGCGGAAATCAGAAACCTACTATCACCGATACAACTACCACATCTACTCAGAATTTAACAACCGCCAGTAATTCTCTTGATGTCTAACATTCAAAATCTCAAATCTACCCTCCTACCCCCACCCCTCAAACCCGGTGATTTACTGCGCGTCATTGCCCCCAGTGGTGCATTGCGAGAAGTTGAAGCTTTTAATCAAGGTGTAGAAATTTGGCGATCGCACGGCTATCGGATTAAAATCAGCGATAACATAGATAACAGACATGGTTATCTAGCTGGTACAGATGCCCATCGTCGTCAACAATTAGCCACAGCATGGCAAGATCCAGAATGCAAGGGTATTCTCTGCGCGAGAGGTGGTTTTGGTAGCACCCGGATTTTAGAAGATTGGACTTGGCAAGAAAATATCATTACCCCTAAATGGTTAATCGGCTTTTCTGATATCACAGCCCTGCTTTGGAGTCTCTACAACGCCGGAATTGCCAGTGTACATGGTCCCGTCATGACTACCCTAGCCAATGAGCCAGAATGGTCAATCAAGCGGTTATTAGACATAGTAGAAGGTCGGGCGATCGCACCTTTAAAAGGTTGTGGTTGGGGTGGTGGAACAAGTACGGGAATCTTGCTTCCTGGTAATCTCACAGTCGCTACCCATCTTTTAGGAACACCGATTTTACCCAACCTTGATGGTGTGATCTTAGCCTGGGAAGATGTCACAGAAACACCTTATCGCATTGATAGGATGTTAACTCAGTGGCGTTTGAGCGGGGCCTTATCTAAAGTTCATGGTATTGCTTTGGGAGGGTTTACCAAGTGTGAAGCCCCACCTCACATACCTAGTTTTACTATAGAGGAAGTTTTGCGCGATGCCTTTGGCGGGCGAAGCCATCGCTTGGGTGATTTGGGTATTCCCATAGTTTCTAATCTCCCCTTTGGTCATGATAGACCCAATGCTGCTTTACCTGTGGGTATAAAAGTAACCCTAGATGGAGACAATGGGATATTGAGCTAGTAGTCTGTCAACCCGAAAATGACGGGTGAAGGCAAGTTGGGGAGGTTGGGGAGGTTGTCTCTTATA
>NZ_JADEWA010000361.1:0-5604 GCF_015207865.1 Dolichospermum sp. LEGE 00246 | reverse complement strand
TTGGACTGAATCTATTTTTGGTTTTTCCATGCTCTCCCAAAGACGAAACCTTAAATCCGCAGATATTTCTGACACAGAACCTGCATGAAGTCTTATGGGTAAAGGATTCACAGAATTAACACACTAGTCCCCGTCTGACTGTGTTGGTACTTACTTTTATCCCACGCTCTTTATCCAGTTTTTCTGCTAATTGCTTACTGTTATAAGTTCTTGCTTCTTCTTTCAAGCATTTTTCCAAATATTCAATGTCAGCTTCCATCAATTTTGGCTTTCTCCCTCGACCTGGTAACTCATGGAGTCCTTCTATTCCTTCTTTTTCCCACTTATTCAACACAAGTCTTACTGTTTGCTCTCCCCAATCAAAGTGAGCTGCTATTTTTTCCACATACCAACCATCTGCATTTAATCTGATCACTTCACCTCTATCTTTTACTTTCTGTGGTACTTTCGCTGTTCTCAGGTCAAACAACTCTCTATCTTGTTTTTTTGTTAGGAATATCCTTAACCTTGACCCCATATTTACATCACCCTAATATATGTTTTTCCGTATTTACTTATCTTTACACACCTTTAATTTTTTTTGCTTACCTACTTACTCCAAATGCGATCGCTCGGTTGTGCTTTGCGATCGCTCTGACAACCCACAAAATCGGAAATGCGATTCCTACGGAGCGCTTCGCTATCGCTCTCAAAACCCACAACACCGGAAATGCGATTCCTACGGAGCACTTCGCTATCGCTCCATCTTGCTTAAAAAAATATTACTGAAAAGCCTAGTGGTCTGTCAATTTTCTAATTGTGGATAAAGACTTAGAGTAAATAACCACTCCATTCCCTCACAACTCATAAATTTATGCTTGACAGACCACTAGGTATAGCTAGTTGTAGACATCGCTCACATATAACACTCAGCACTTCAGAGGTAAGCTGTTACTGTAGTAACCAGTATTTCTGAAATTTTGAGTAAAAGAGAGTTAAAAGATGTCAGATCACAAATCTAGCGTAGAACAATATGTACAAGCAATCAGTGAAAGTGGACTATCCATATATGATTATATTGAAGTTGGCGATCGCAATCTTTGGATACCAACACCGGATTTAGAAATATTAATTGATGTAGCTTTAAGGGCGATTTCTCTGCAAGGTTTACCTCTAAGAACTCGCTCTAAGTTTGTGAAAGAACTTATATGTCAAGCTCTTGGTTATCCAATACCCAATTCATTCAAAAAAACTAAACCTCGGTTTCCAGGTCAATTTTTCGATACTTACATTCAAAAGTCTAATAATTTGCAGATTTGGAATGATGAAACTGAAGCAACAAGAAGATATGTATTAATCAGGGTGAGTAGTGATGATTTGATCACCAAGGTGAAAGCTGTAACAGGAGATACCCTGGCAAAACTTGATACTACAGGAACTCTAACTCAAAAGTATCAAGCAAAACTATTAACTGGACAAGTTGATGCAGAATTAGTCACTAATCAAGATTCCAATTTGCTTTTACCCTTTCTTAATAAAAACGTTGATTTACAATTAGTTACTAGCCCTATTAATTACCCTGGATTGGGAGAAATATTGCCAATTGAAGAAATTTTTAATTGCTTACGGCAGCTAATTGGACAATCTATAGTTCATATTGGATATGACCAAGAACGCAATCGTGGAGCAGCATTGCATAGGCTTATCTGTCAGCAATTAGGCTATCAAAATTATCAAGATGATGGGCGATTTCCTGATATCCGTCACCAATTACTAGAAGTAAAACTTCAAACTTCATCAACAATTGACCTTGGATTAGTTTGTCCAGACAGTACAAATCCTCTGGATGTACCAAAGATAGGTGATTGTCAAATTCGTCATTGTGATGTGCGTTATGCTATTTTTTATGCTGTTAAAAGTGGTAAAAATCTTATACTCACAAAGTTTTATCTAACAACAGGTGAGAGATTTTTTAGTAGATTTCCCCAATTTCAAGGAAAAGTCCTCAATAAGAAATTGCAAATACCGTTACCGACTAATTTCTTCGATAGCTAATCCAAATGATTCCCAAATCATAGCATCTAATTCTCTCCAAGTTATATCTGCTTCTATGGAGGGAATTAGATTGTAGATATCTTTAGCTTTTTGAATAATTGCTCTACCTATATAACTTTGAGGATTAGGGATAGGAAAATGTTCAACATATTGGGTTATAAAGCGTCTTCTTCCAGCATAGAGCTTATTATGAAAACGGTAGTCATAGAAATTTTCAATAAAAGTGGAGTTGGCAACCGCTACAGCTAACCATAATAAATCTATATTCTGGGGATTTTTACTCATCAACCAATAACAATCCCCATTAATTACAGAACCACTTAAATCAATCCAAAAAGTAGGCTTTTCAGAAATATCACGGAATACTAATTTAGGATATTGCCAAGCTGACGGATCTTGAGGAACCCAAATTTCATACCATTTTCGCCCTGCATTAATAACATATTTCCGATCTTCAAGTTGAGTACGGTAAAGTTCTAAATATGCTTTACTTCGAGGATATAAAGAAATATCTACTGCATTTCTATGACCTTCTATTACTTCATGAGGATAAAGAATTTGTTTAGGCTGTTTAGTTTCAATAGGTTTAAATTGTCTAGCAATATGATGAGTAGTCAATGATTTTAAAAGTTCGGGTTTTTCTACTTCAGACATTTTCTGCCAATCAGAGCGAATAAATACTTTATCAGCACAAGTTTTTACCCCAACTCGAATATCTCCAATATCACGAAAAGTTGCCCAAGTATGAGACTCAACTGTTTTCAGCCAACTATCAATTTTTGCTGTTGTAATAGACCAAATTCCGCCATTATTTATATTACTATTGAGTTCCCCGTGTTGTACTAAAAAATTTCTGCCATCACTAATTTTTATATTTCCTTGTTTAGATATAGCTTCAATGGGATTATCCGCAAATTCTTGAGCAGGATTTTTAGTTTCATAAATAGATGTAAAAGCAGTAAAATTTTCTTTTAGTGTATTTCTACCTTCAACTAAGAGGACAGCAGGTAAAACTGCGGCTGAAAATAGCTTTGTATCTCCCAAGTCCCATACATGACGGATATTAAAGTTATTTAAGATAGCTTTCCTGACTGAAATTCCTGATTTCACAGTCATAAACCGATTAGAAGTAATGATTCCAGCTACACCTTGAGGATCTAGAACTGAGGCAATACATAGAATAAAAGCATAGTAAATATCTACGCGACCTGATAAACCAAATTCCTTGGCAATTTTTTGAGCTTGTGTTCCTCCTATAATTTGTGTGCGAACATAGGGAGGGTTAGCTATAACTACATCATAGTATTGATCCAAAACTGTTTCAAACAAGTTAGGCGTTTTATATTTATCTAGTTGCAAAGAAACATCATCTAGGAAGTTTTTATTCCAAAAATTACAATTTATGTGGGGAAATTCCATTTTAATTTTATTTCTTGCAATTTCTAGAGCGTTAGAGTTAGTATCAAAACCATATATCTCTACATTAAAACTTCCCAGATGTTTTAAAGACCTTAATAAGCTAATTAATAGTTGTCCATCACCTACTGCGGGATCTAGAATTTTGATAGGAGATATAAATTTTTTCTTGTTAACGACATCTACTATCTGTTTTGCTACGAAATCTGCTAAAATTATTGGCGTGTAAGTAGCACCATCTCTTTTTTCTTCAGAAACATTCTGATATCTACTTTTAGGTACACTTTGAAAACAAGCTTTCATACTTCAGTTCTTTTTTAACTATACTCATTAGTTTTTATTATATGCTAAAAGGGAAGTTAGCAGAAAAAATCAGTAACACATTTATCAAAAATCATGTATCCCCATTGACACTAGGGACAAAATAGGGTAAATAAAAGAATAAATCCTAACAAAAAACCCATTTATCTAAAATTTCCCAGGGCAGAAATAGGGCATAAAAAAATCAAAATTTCCAACCAATTGCATTCACAAAAACCCTAGACAAAACAGCTTAATCTTCACGGATAGGCATAGCAAATCCACCGCATACAACGTCACCCAATACGTCGTAAGATACGAAATCTAAGTCTACGTAAGCACCGTTTTCTTCTAGGAAGTTAATAGCGGTGATAATACCACGACCAGCACAACCTACACCGGGTTCTGGACCACCGGATTCCACGCATTTAACGTCGCGGAAACCTTTGAGCATTACTTCATGAAGTTCTAGGTCTTCAACAGATCCTCTTTCAGCAGCCAAGTGAAGAACGGTTGTTTGAGCCTTGGAGTGAAGCATCAAACGGGTAGAGTTATATTAACAATATGGGCAATATGAGGAATGATGATGAAAGCAGGTTATGTGAGGGTTTCCACCCGTGAACAGGATGAAGGCAATGCTTTGGAACAACAAACAGCACGAGTAGAAAGGGCGGGTGCTATTGTCATCTTCTCAGATGTTGAGTCCGGGCGCAGCGACAAGAGGAAAGAATTTAATAAAATGATTGCTCAGTGCAAACAAGGCAAGATCACCGAAGTCATCTGTACGAGAATTGACAGACTAGGACGCAGTGTGGTGGGGATTCACAAGGCGATCGCCATCTTTGAGGAGTACAAAGTCAAACTCACGGTTTTGGATGCCCCCGTTGACCCATCTTCCCCCTTTGGCTGGTTTTCTGTGAATCAGATGGCTGGATTGGCTGAATTTGAATCTAGGCTACTTGCGAATCGGATCAAAAATGGTATGAACTTTTTTAGAGAGCAGAAAAAGGCTTCTCCCCGTCCACCTTTTGGGTATTGTCGCGTGGATGAAAAGTATGCTCCTGATTTATCTGAGATGAATGGAATTAGTAAATGGGCGATCGCTCACAAGATGATTGAATATTTCCTCGGTGATGGGGCTACATTGAGGAGTACGGGTCAATATTTACTGCAAACTTATCATCTCAAGTGGACTGCTGCCGGACTGCGTTACTGGCTTTTAAACCCCGTACTCAGAGGGTGTACCGCCTATAATATCAAAGACAATTTAAATAAACCTGAGAACTGGGATGTTCATGAAAATACTCACCAACCTTTAATTAGTGAAAATATATTTAAACGCATAGTTGGAAAACTTGACGAGAATAAATCTAAATACAGCTACGGTAGGGACAAAAAGGAAACAGAGATTTTCCCACTAGCGGGGCAGATTATTTGCGCTGACTGCGGTTACAAATGCTTTTGTAAGAAACGAAACTCGACATATAGAGTCCGCTGTAAAAAGCATGAAAACATGGGAAATGATTTTTGTAGCAACAAAATTAGTACCTATCTACCAGATATTATTTTGGCAGTAGATCAAACCCTAGTAGAACGGCACAGGGAAATTAAGGAATATGCAATTACAAATTCAAATGTGGAAACACAGGATAGCCCGGAATTGATTGCTAGACAAGAGCAACTAAAAGCACTGAGACTTTTACCTAAAAACCCAATAATTCAAGATGCCATTGACCAAACAATTTTAGAGATAAATAAAATCAAACAAAAAGAAACCGTAGTCAATAAAATCAACAGCGAACTATTTGATATTCTTGCGTTTTGTTGTAGCAATATTAATTTTTGGGATGAAAC
>NZ_JADEWA010000360.1:0-5615 GCF_015207865.1 Dolichospermum sp. LEGE 00246 | reverse complement strand
AGATCTGTATAAGAGACAGGCCCCCTGCCCCCCTACTCCCTAGAAACAGCAAAGATTTTTCCTGGGGTAGATGTAGGTGATTAAGTCAGTTTATACTTTGTTAAGAGGTGTAACCTACATTAGACAAATACAGTCATGAGTTATTTATTGCTCGAAGTCCAAGTACCAGATACCGGAAATCACTTTCCCCTAGCTTTTACTTTGGTGTATGTAGTGGGTTTTGTCGCTGCTATCACCATTGGTTCAATTGCCTGGTACAACTCCAAACGTCCCCCCGGTTGGGAAAATAAGGAACGCCCTGACATTATCCCCAAGGTAGAAAAGGAATAGATTCGGTAATTGGTGATTGGTGATTGGTCATTGGCAAGAATGTTTTACCCATTACCCATTACCCATTACCCATTACCCATTACCCATTACCCATTACCTAATTCTGTACATCCACCCAACGACGGTAAAGTTTTTTAATCTGTTTGAGCAAAGTTATATGGATACTGGGGTGAGATTCACTAGACTTGCTTAACTCTTCCAATTGAGAGAGGAGTCTTGCTTCTTCAACGGCTACATCACCGTCACTGTAAATTAAGCCACTGATAGCTTCAATCAAATCCTCGTAATCTTCCTGAGTTGGGCGATCGCCTAAATATTCCTTGACCCATTGGTAACACTCATTTGGCTTGACTGGCACTAATTCATACAACCAAGGTTTAATTTCTGGATCATTGGCTAAACCTTTAACTTGGGCTATTTCTCGCAGATATTGCCGTTCTTCTGGTTGGATTTTGCCATCAATCCAAGCTGCTCCAATCAGGATTTTTACTAGGTTTTTTACATGAGAATTATTAACCATCACTGCCTCCTCTGGTAGATTCGGGCTTTGATTAAATCTTACAATCACTATTGGTATTCACTCGGAATCCTTAGTTTTTCTTAAGCGCACCATAAAAAAACCATCCATATCTTGTTGGTGAGGCCAAACTTTCAACCACCCCAGGGGAGAAATATCGGCAAAATCAAAGCTAGGAGGTTCAATTTGCCAATGGGGATTTGCGGCTAAAAACTCCGAAATTACCTGTTCATTCTCCACTGGATGCAGTGTACAAGTAGCATAAACTAAAACGCCGCCAGTCTTGACAAAAGTTGCATTATGTGATAGCAATTCTTTTTGTAATTGGGAAAGTTCTTGAACAGAAGCCGGTGTTTGTCGCCAACGCGCATCAGCGTGACGGTGCATAGTTCCCAAACCCGAACAAGGAGCATCAAGCAATACACAGTCAGCCGAATTGTAGAATTGTGGTAAATTGCGGCTGTCTCCTGAACAAATTTCGATAGATTGTAAATTTAGACGTTGGGCATTTTCTTTTAATTTCCGTAACCGGGAAGCAGTTTTATCACAAGCCCAAATTTTGCCTTTATCTCCCATTAACTCAGCAATATGAGTGGTTTTCCCCCCTGGCGCCGCACAAACATCAATCACCACATTACCGGGTTGAGGGTCAAGTAAATGACCAACTAATTGAGCGCTACTATCTTGGACAGTCCACCAACCTTCATGAAAACCAGGTAAATTTTGAATTGCGCCGTTATTACCAATTAATCGTAAAGCTTGGGGTAAATGGGGGATAGGTTTCACTAAAACACCAGCAGATGCAAAAGCTGATTCTACTTCTTCTAAAGAACTACGCAGGATATTTACTCGTAAATCAATTGTTGGGGTTTGATTCATCCAAGCACAAAGTTTTTCTGTTTCGGCAAAACCCAATTCTTTTAACCAAACCTCAATTATCCAATTAGGGAAACTGTGTAAGATTCCCAATCTTTCTACCGGATTTTCTGGTAACTTTAGCGGTTCTGATGACTTTTCTGCAAGGCGGAGATATTGACGTAATAAACCATTGACAAACCCAGTTAAACCAGGAAAACCATTTTCTTTTGCTAATTCGACGGTGGTATTTACAGCCGCAGAAACGGGAATTCTTTCTTGATAACGCAGTTGGTAAAAACCCAGATGTAAAATTGTGCGAAGGTCTTTTGGTTGTTGCTGAATTTTCTTTGTAGCAAGTTGGTCAATGATAGCGTCTAAAGTGCGTTGTCTTCTCACACTCCCATAGACTAATTCTGTCATTAATCGGCGATCTGCGTCGGGTAATTTAAATTTTTGTAGCACTCGGTCTAGGGCAACATCAGCATAAGCTCCTTTGTGTACTTCTTTGAGAGCAATAAAGGCGAGTTGGCGGGGGTTGGTCATGAAAGATAATCATCCTGTTTACTTTGGTTGAAATTGGTACACTTAAGTAATTGGACAAAAATATTTACAGTCATTGCGAGGGAAGGGAAGCAATCACAACCCTGGCGATTGCTTCATTTCACTTCGTTCCATATGGCTAACGCCACGCAACGCTTACGCAATAATATTGTGTAATTAATTCTGTCTCACTACTTAATTTACTATTTTGAATGTTCCTATCTTAATCCTGTTCATCCTTAAATCCTGGACATCCTGATTCAGACAACTTCATCACAAATTACACTTAGAGACTTCCAAATAAAAAAATGTCCCAAAACTGATGCAAAAATTCTCTCTCTGTGTACTCTGTGCCTCTGTGGTTCGTTTCTTGGGATAATTTATTTCTTGGAAGTCTCTTATGTACCAAAATCATCAAAACACCTATTGAAAATATTCCCATCCTAATCCTGTTCATCCTTAAATCCTGGACATCCTGATTCAGACAACTTCATCACAAATTACACTTCACTTATGTGCGAAAATTGTCAGAGCAGGTGTGAGGATGTAGTATGACAGACAAAAACTGGCAAGATGAAGAACTGTGGATTGTCACCGCAAGTAGTTCTGATGATGTTTCAAAACAAGGGATGAAAGCTGTTAGAGGTAATGGTAATCCTTACAGTAGTCCTGCGGTTACGGATGAAGAAATAAAAAACAGTCGCATTACAGCCGGCACCTTAGCGAAGCAAATGTCGCACTTTGTGGGAGTAATCAGTGGTGTGTTTAGTAATGTTCAGAAGCAAGTCGAAACCCAAGGGGAACTCCAGCTTGATGAAATTACCCTCACGGTAGAAATTAGTAGTGAAGGTGAAATTAAATTGCTGGGTACGGGTGTAAAGGCTGCTGGTAAGGGCGCAATTGAGCTAAAATTTAAGCGTTTATCACCCCAATCACCTGTAAATTGACCGCAATATGGCTAAGAATTGCGCTGTTGTCATTGGCGTTAACGAATATGACGAAATTCAGTGCCTCCAGTATGCAAAAACTGATGCAGAACGGGTGCGCGATTATTTTTCAACTGGTTTAGGTGTACAACCAAACTATCTATATTTTTTCTCTGATGATTCACCGCGCAACAGCCTGGGAAAGAAAACTCAACCAACCTACGGTACACTAAACAGCTTTTTCAATGATCGCTTTGAACAGCCTTTTTTAGAATCTGGGGATACTCTCTGGTTCTATTTTAGCGGTCATGGGATGCCCCACGAAGGACGAGATTATTTACTACCCATAGATGGAAATCCTCGCACTGTACCCAATTTAGCAATTCCCATTACCTACATCACAGAACGGTTACGGCGCAGTGGTGCGGATAATGTAGTGTTGTTTATTGATGCTTGTCGCAACACTGGTCAAAAAAGCGCTGGTTTGGGAATTGGTGAAGAAAAACAGCAAGGTGTAATTACCTTTTATTCCTGTAGTCCCAGTCAGGTTTCCTACGAAATTGAGGAAATTCAACAGGGTGCTTTTACTCATGTTTTACTCAATGGGTTGCAAATTCAAGGTGAAAGCAACTGCGCGACGGTTGAACGGTTGTATAACTATTTGCGCTATCAAGTTCCCCAATTGACCCAAAAGCATAAAAGTTATATTCAAACTCCCTATGCTGCCATAGAACCTGCAACAAAATTGCATTATATTTTATTGCCTAAATCTGCTAATCTCACAGATATTTATGCTCTAAAAAATGATGCTTTTCATGCCGAAGTAGTAGGAGATATTCCTCTAGCTCGTCAGTTATGGAGGCGCGTTCTTGTCGCTTCAGGTGGAGATGATAATCAAGCATTTGATGCAATTGAGCGATTAGCAAACAAGCAATCTCAGCCTCAAACGGAACAGCATCGAGAAGCAGAAGCACAGGGACAGAAAATAGCAGTAGCAAAACGCCAGGAGTTGACTGTAAATTTAGGTCAAGGCTTAACCCTGGAACTGGTGCGCGTACCAGCAGGGAAGTTTATGATGGGAATGCCCCCAGAAGAACGCCAAATAGCCCTAGAAAATGCCCTGAAATGTGGCTACCAACGAGAAAATACTGAAGAATGGTTAGATTGGTCTACCCCACAGCATGAGGTGTATCTGCAAGAATTTTTAATGGGCAAATATGCTGTTACCAATGCCCAATGGTATGCCGTCATGAAAACTAAGCCATCTGAACAATATGACCCCAAGTTTCAAGGTGATAAGCAGCCTGTAGTTGGCGTTTCCTGGCACGAAGCCCAGGCATTTTGCGAAAAGCTATCTGAACAAACAAAGCGGGCTGTCAGATTGCCCACAGAGGCAGAATGGGAATATGCCTGTCGGGCTGGAACAACTACACCCTTTGCCTTTGGTAAGACTATTACAACTGATCAAGTTAACTATAACGGCAATTATCCTTATGCGGATACTTCCAAGGGCAAATATCGAGAATGTACTGTAAATGTGGATAGTTTCACCCCTAACGCCTGGGGCTTATATCAAATGCACGGGAACGTCTGGGAATGGTGTTTGGATGAATTTCACGACAGTTATAGCGAAAAACCAGCGCGTTTAAAAAGTAATGGTAATGAAGTTTGGGGAGAATTGAAGGTAAATGAAGAAGATAATCGCGCTTATATATTACGGGGCGGTTCTTGGTACCTCAATGCTATCGCTTGCCGTTCGGCGCTTCGTTACTGGGACTTCGCGCGTGGTCAAGTCAATACTCTCGGTTTTCGTGTTGTGTTCGGGTCTTCCTCGCCAGGATTCTCTTAGCCCTTTACCCTCTTGCGCTTTTGCGCTCTTCTCTTTATTTCTTTACCCTTCCCTCTCGCCTTTAGGCGAAAAATTTTTTTGGCGTTGTAGAGATGTTCCATGGAACGTCTCTACAAAAACATTTCTACAAAGGGTTTAATATCATCAAAAATCACTTGTTAAAGACTTGTAAACAATATCGCTGATTAATATTCGGATATTGTAAATTGAGGGTGGCTATCCTTGCTTATACTTCTTAGTATGTATGGCACATAGCTTGGGGTTGAGTTATTAAACGGGGCGGTTCTTGGTACAACAATGCTATCAATTGCCGTTCGGCGAATCGTAACAGGAACAACGCGCGTAATCAAGACAATAATCTCGGTTTTCGTGTTGTGTTCGGGTCTTCCTCGCCAGCACTCTCTACAGTCAGAGTTGATAGGAGGGTTCTTTTTAGGAACTACGGTCAGAAACGGTAAGTTCTACCGAGATTGTCTGTCGAGTGGAAAAACCTCTTAGAAGTCATTCTAAGACCACGATGAAGCAGGAAATAAACACTAAGATTATCGCTGTCCAGATGTGTCTAGACTTTGGTAATTTTGGGTAAGTTTTATAG
>NZ_JADEWA010000359.1:0-5621 GCF_015207865.1 Dolichospermum sp. LEGE 00246 | reverse complement strand
TCCTCAAATCCTGGACATCCTGATTCAGACAAAATCATCTCAACTTCCCACAAACAATCATCCAACAACATCCTGTAAATCCTCAAATCCTGGACATCCTGATTCAGACAAAATCATCTCAACTTCCCACAAACAATCATCCAACAACATCCTGTAAATCCTCAAATCCTGGACATCCTGATTCAGACAAAATCATCTCAACTTCCTCAAAAACAATCTTGCCATCACATCCTGTAAATCCTCAAATCCTGGATATCCTGATTCAGACAAAATCATCATCACTTCCTCAAAAACAATCTTGCCATCACATCCTGTAAATCCTCAAATCCTGGACATCCTGATTCAGACAAAATCATCTCAACTTCCTCAAAAACAATCTTGCCATCACATCCTGTAAATCCTCAAATCCTGGACATCCTGATTCAGACAAAATCATCATCACTTCCTCAAAAACAATCTTGCCATCACATCCTGTAAATCCTCAAATCCTGGACATCCTGATTCAGACAAAATCATCACCACTTCCTCAAAAACAATCTTGCCATCACATCCTGTAAATCCTCAAATCCTGGACATCCTGATTCAGACAAAATCATCATCACTTCCTCAAAAACAATCTTGCCATCACATCCTGTAAATCCTCAAATCCTGGACATCCTGATTCAGACAAAATCATCACCACTTCCTCAAAAACAATCTTGCCATCACATCCTGTAAATCCTCAAATCCTGGATATCCTGATTCAGACATTTACCTGTTTTACTGCTTTGAATAATTTGATAAATAAAAACCTTATATATATGAGCGCGCACTTTTCCACTCATAACATAAGTGTAATCGAAACTGAGAATTTTGTCAAGGGCTGAATCAGGATTTTCAGGATAAATTATTTGTGTATGATTTGCAGAATTTCCTAGCCATAACAGAAGCACGGTGGAAACTGAGAATTAAGGTAAATACTTTTGCACCACAGTCCAACCACTGAGAGATACCCAGGCAAATCCTAGTAATAAGCAGAGATTACAACCAAGATGTAATGGTCTAGCCCAAGGCTTGATGGTACTAATTTGAGTGGCACTAAAAGCGGATACTAAAACTAAGATGACGACTATTAAACCAGCGACTAAATGTGGTGAATGTCCTAGTGAACCGAAGTGTCCTAATGTACCAACAATGCCAACGGCTAGGAGTAGTAATACTAGGCTAACCATAGTTATGCCAATTATATAATGGAGCGATCGCACTTGCTGACGATACCAAGGTAAGAGAATACCGAAAGATTCTGGGTTTGTTCTGACCCGTAACATCCAAATACCAGTTATGGCTAAAAATAAATAGGCTAGTAAAGATAATCCCATTGACCAAGCGGCTATTTTCCATAACCATAGAAAGGAAGGTAGGTGCATAAAACAGTTCAGTTCCAGAAAGTTACTTATTGAGCTTAACAGGACTTCGGCTTTTTTTGTTTTTAGCCGTCCATGTTTTTGCCCCACTACAGAGATTACAAGTCAATATAAACGTAAATCAAAATTATGGCTGGTTCTAGAAATGATTGGTTTCCCACGTCTGTTTGGCATTTTTCCCTAGAAAATTATCAACAATTAAATCCTCCACTCTTAGAAACTATCTATGCAGAAGAACGTCGAGATAGTCAGGGTGAGAAGTGGTCAAATATACTAGGATGGCATAGTACAGATAGGTTGCATGAGAGGGATAGTTTTGACAACCTGATACAAATCATTAATCAAAATGTCTTAGAAGTTGCCACATTTTTACAATGGGACTTACAAAAGTTTAGTCTCAAAATTACAACTTGTTGGGGAATTATTAATCGTAAACTTGCCTCCAACTCTGTACATAATCATCCCAACTCAATTTTAAGTGGAGTTTATTATCTGAAAACTCCTGAAAATTGTGGTGGCATATTTTTCTCTGATCCGCGACCAGCTTCACAGATGATAGTACCACCTTCCATAGAGTTTAATCTCTGGACTTTCCCCAAAATCACTTATAAAGCTCGTGAAGGGACAATGTTAATATTTCCTAGTTGGCTATTACATGGTGTGGAAATGAATATGAGTGATGAAGATCGGGTATGTATTAGTTTTAATATTGGCATAGTACCTATAAATAGATAATCTTTCCATAACCAAAAAATAACTTTTCAGAAGGATTTTTAATCAAGAAATAGCTAAATCATAGTACCTTCTTAACCTCTGTGTGAGAACTTAATGAGAAGTAATATTCATATCCGGTAAATATAGGGTTTCCTAAATTTGCCAAGCATTCAGTAAGCACTACACAGAGAATTGAAGGATTTTATGGCTATATCATTCGATACAACCGAACCGTCTCAAGTCAAAGGATTAAACGGTTACACAGTTGACCCAATTTTTACAGTTGGCGACAAAATTGGCAACTATGTTGCTCCTGGGATTCTTGACGGTATTGGCGCTTACTCACTCAACGACACAACCGTTCGTTTATTAGTTGTTAATGAGGTAGGGGCTGCTGATGGTTATAAGTACACCCTGAAAAACGGTACTCAACTCCCCGGTGCAAGAGTTAACTATTTTGATGTTGACAAGCGCACATTGCAAATCGTTGATGCTGGATTAGCCCATGACACCATTATCAACCGCAAAGGTGAAGTTGTTGATGCTGCTGCTGACTTAGAATTTGGTGGTATTCAACGTTTTTGTTCTGCTGCTTTGTTTGAAGCCAACCAGTTTGGTGCGGGTATTGGTTTAGCTGATCGTATTTTCTTCTCTGGTGAAGAAACCTATGGTGGGACACAATTTGCTTTAGATACCAAAACCAATGTCTTATATACTCTTCCTTGGTTTGGTCGGGCTGCATGGGAAAACGTCACTGAGTTGAACACAGTCCGCACTGACAAAGTTGCTTTTTTAATTGGTGATGATCGCGGACCTGCACCTCTAATTCTCTATATTGGTGACAAAAATGCCAAGAATGATGGTAGTTTCTTAGACCGGAATGGACTTGGACAAGGTAAGCTCTATGTTTGGGTTGCTGATGACCCCAGTAATGCTACTGATCCGATCGAAGCTGATCCTAGAGACTTCAAAGGTACAAACAACTCTACCGTTGGTAAGTTTGTAGAGATCAAATATTATGACCCTGCTCTTGCTAATACTGCTGTTGATGGACCAGACTCAGATACAAGCATTCAAAATGAACTTGGTTATGATGCTCAAGGCTTTGCCACCCAAGCACAGCAAGATAAATTAGCCGCAGATGTCAAAGCATTCTTGTTTTCTCGTCCTGAAGATTTATCTACTAATCCTAAAGACGGTACACAAGTAGTCCTAGCTTCCACAGGACGTGAAAGTATATTTGGTGGTGTAGATACCTATGGAACGACCTATAAGATTGATATTGACTTCAATAATATCAATACTGGTGACATCTCAGCCAAAATAGACATTCTCTTTGATGGTAACTTAACCAAAGATGCCAGTCTCCGTAACCCTGATAACCTGGATTGGGCTGATGATGGCAAAATCTACATTAACGAAGATCGGGCTGCTACCGCAGCTATTTTCGCAGGAACATCCAAAGAAGAAGCTTCCATTTGGAGAATTGATCCTTCAGTTGCTGATCCTTCCTCAACCCTGACCCGAATTGGTCAGGTAGATCGTACTGCTCTTCCAGCAACTCAAACTGACTCTAGCCCCACTGATATCGGTAACTGGGAAACTTCCGGTATCCTTGATGTTTCTACTCTGTTTGGTAATGCTCCTGGTACACAGTTTATATTTGATGTTCAAGCACATAGTCTTCTGAATGGAACAATTATTACCGCCACAAATATTGATGGTAATGGTGATGGCACAAAAACTAGACAAGAAAACCTGGTTGAAGGTGGTCAGTTATCTTTCTTGATCGCGCCTAATGCCAGTTTGATTCAGGACACACAATTCTTTGCTGCTACACCTAATGCCGATACAATTGTAGCCAAACAAACTCCTGGCTTTGGTGGTATTAATGATGTCGTGTTTAGTGGTGCTGGTAATGACGAGATTGATAGTGCGGCTGCGGGCGCTCTTGCCAGCAATAACACTATTGATGCTGGTAGCGGCAATGATACCGTGTTTTTAGCCAATGGCGATCGCGCTTTTGGTAGTGCTGATAACGACACATTCTTTGGAGATGAAGCCAGTAATTTCCGTGCCTCCGGTGGCGCTGGTAATGATATCTTCTTCCTGGGTAATGGTTCTAATGGTCGTGCCTTGGGTGGTGATGGTAATGATACCTTTGAAATTGGTCTTGGTGGTGGTCACACCCTATCTGGTGGTGCTGGCGCTGACCAATTCTGGATTGTTTTTGGTGAATTAACCAAAGCTACTAACACCATTCTAGATTTCCAAATTGGTACTGATGTGATTGGTATTTCTGGCGCTAAGAGCTTAGGCATCACTACCGCCAATCTAACTTTGACTCAAGTTGGTGCTGATACTGCGGTTATTTTTGGTGGTCAAACTTTAGCTACTTTAACTGGTATTCAAGCCAGCGCTTTGAGTGTGGCTAATTCTAATCAGTTTGTCCTAGTTTAATTCAAGCTGGGATTTCATAGTAATTACTGATAACTAAATACCTTGGCAGGACTTGATATTTTTCGAGGTCTTGCCAAGGTTTTTTATGATGGTAGGAGTTAGGAGTCACCGAATCAAATGGGAATTATTTGTAGGTGGATTGATTTGACTTGGGGATAGTTTCATAGCCACAATAGGTATTGCAGTTGCTACAATCAAAATGGCGATCGCTAAAATCACAGCAACCGGTTTACCTCCAGATGTGACTAACACTGTAAAAATGTTCTCTGTTGTTTTGGCTGCAACTTCTGTTAATTCTACGGTTTCCGATTTAGTGAATTTATCAACTATCTTCTCCGCAGTGTCTAAAATTTTGGTTGTGTTGTTGGACTGGGTAGCAAGATTTTCTTCTGTTGGTTGTTGAGACATGGGTTTACACTCCTGGGATATGTGTCTTTTTTTCATGTCTCTATCATTGCCTGTTGTCTATGCTGAATAGGTTGGGTATTGTAGGTAATTATAGCATTAAGTATAAACACAAATTTTAATAAAAATAACTTTAGAAAACAAATAGAAGATTATTGTCATACTAATTCTACAAGTATTATATTATCTTCGACAATAGACAATAAAGAAAAACTAAACCACAATCCTATCAGTTATTCAGATAATCAAAATCCCTTTGTTCCCACAACGGGAAGAATAGAGAACCTAGAAAAGTTTTTTGGTAGAGAACCAGAAATAAAGCAGATATTTGAACTTCTCAATAATGCTAGTAGTGTTGTGCTTATTGGTGAACAAGCAATTGGTAAATCATCTTTATTAGTAACCGTTCACAGGGGGTGAGAATTTATTAAAAAACCTGAAAGCTTTGTCTGTTGGGTTTTTCAGGCAACTTAACATATTAACGAATGGTTCTTAAATTGGCTAGAAAACGATTAGCAAACCGATATAGAGATTTTGCGAATTTCAAATGACCCAAAAAAATCAAATCTATAACGTTTTTCATGCTGTTTTCGTGGAATCTCATATAGAGTGTTTTTTGTACCCCCCGTGAACGGTTAC
>NZ_JADEWA010000358.1:0-5675 GCF_015207865.1 Dolichospermum sp. LEGE 00246 | reverse complement strand
AAATCTAAGCTGGTTCCTATTAATTCTCAATAATTAAGGCTTATTGAGAACATAGGCTCTTTCCAGAAAAGCCTCTAACCCTTTTGAATACTCATTTTTAGCTGGTTTTCTTACATCGAACTCAGGTGAAAATTTAACTTTTGCCAATTCAATAATCAATAATGAAATACAATTAGTTCTGATAGGATTTCGCATATCTATGACAATATTTTGAAAATAATATATGCTTCTAAAATAGAGTCAACTGTTCCGAACCATCCAAGCCAATTTTGCGAGGCATCCTTTTTTGGTCATCTTTCAGTCCACCTAGGTTTTTGATGTTTTCTAAAATTGTAGGAATGCAATATTCAGTCATTTCTTCTCGGATCTTTTTGGAATTGAAACGAATAGTGCGCCAACCAACAGTCTCAAGATCGTTATCCCTGAGATTATCCTCAGCAATACGGTCTTTGGCTGAATGCCAAGTATCGCCATCTGTCTCTGCATCTATTTTTCCTTTTTCACAGTAAATGGCAAAGTCAAGGAGATAGGTTTTATCTTTAATTTTCTCTTCCTGTTGACGCTCGGCATCTATAGAATAACGCTTGAATTCAGCCCAAAGCTTATCTTCTAATGGGCTTTCGTCCCATAGATCGTTAATTTCGGCTGCATTTATTAGCTTTTCCCAAGTTGTAGGAATGAACAATATACGTCTGAGCCTACGGCTATAGATTGGCTGCGGTAGTTTTTCCATAGGGTGTATGTCTATTTTGTAATAACGTTTCTGACTTTTGGAGTTTGGTGATTCATCAGGAAAAAGCTCATGTCTGAAAGTCTGACTAATAGACTTTATAGAAGCATAGTAATTGACGGCAAATGCCTCATCACGAAAAACTTTTGGCTGATAAAAGGCTAACCATTTTGGTTCCCAAACATTACGTTGTTTAAGACGTTCCACTTGATCAGCAGGAATCCGATACCAGTTTTGCTCACAGGCAATTTTCATGTCCGATTTTGCTGGCATAATTGCTATAAGTACTTCGCCACGCCTTGCCATTTTTAACCTATTCCTAATAACCTCGAAAGTATTCTAGCTATTTAGTTGTCTATTTATCCCGACCTGTGGCAAGAACTATCGCTTATACTTTGACGCAGTTGGCTGTCTTTACCTTTGGTGATTAATCGCTAATCATCAAGGACGGGCAGGACTTGTGCTGAGCTTGTAGTTCGCGTAGCGTGGCGTTAGCCATAGTATGCCCATCCCACAAAATTGGGTAATTTATTCTTTGGCGTTCCCTAAGAGTAAGCCACAAAATAAATGATCCTGTTTTGTCATGCTGAGTGTAGCGAAGAATCTCAAAAGATTCTTCACTACACTTCATTTCGTAATGCCTCTGGCACGCTGCGCGAACAGAATGACATTGGGCTAAATTAAAAATATTAGAAAGCGTCACCGTCAACAATAACCTTAAAACGGCACAGGACGAAGCTAAACGGCGGCAGATAATATTTTCACTAGATTATCACAAAGAGTACATAACGCCTTGTGAAATATATCCAAACAAAATCCAAATCCCCACAAAAATCCTGAAAATCCCTAAATCCTGGACATCCTGATTCAGACACAATCCAAATCTCCAAACAAATCCTGAAAATCCTGAAATCCTAGAAATCCTGATATGGCTTGCGCCACGCTATCAGACAGAAAATTTCACGTAGTCAACCTAGTTATATTACGAAATGTAACAAAATTGCAGTTAAAACGCTTTACCATCTTGACAACTGAGAAAAGAGCCGATAAGGTGGTATACATACCCGGGTAAGACCACTAGAAAGTTGTATGCAAACTAAGCAAAAGGTTACGTTATATTTATCACCGGAACTGCACAGAAAACTTAAAATTCGTTCTGCCGTTGACTCAGAACCGATGTCAGACCTGGCAGAAAGGGCGCTCAGTTTCTACCTGACCAACTCAGAAATAGTAGAAGAGATAGAAGCGTCTTCCCAGGGGCGAACTCACCGGATTTATTCCTGTCCCACTTGTGAATCTTCACTGGTATTACGTGACGGTGAACTAGTGAACTTGGGCAACCAACCAGGAATCATCGGACAAGATCATCTATCTATTGATGGTAGAGAAAAAGAAGAAACCCATCCCAAGGGTGAGGAAGAATTAGTTCCTTGTTAGATAGGAATTAATGATGATTAATAGTCTGGCTTAACGCCATGCGATCGCTGGTCGGTACTGTCTCTATAAGGTCTCAAGTAGGTCGATAGTATGAAAGAAGAGCTCAATATTCTAATTCAAGCTCAATACCCTTTAATCTACCTTGTGACCTCCGAGGAAGAGCGGGCAGAGCAGTCAATTTTTAAAGTTTCCCAAGACTTAAAACCCCAAAGACGAGTATATATTTGGACAGTAACTCACGGTATCGTTGAGTACGGTCAACCCCGGAATACAACTCAACACAATACTGTCTCTCCCGAAGCAGCCATTGATTGGATTATTCGGCAAAAAGAACCCAGTATATTTATTCTTAAAGATTTACATCCCTTTATTGATGCGCCGGCAACAACCAGATCGCTCCGGGACGCGATCGCTAGTTTTAAAGGAACGCAAAAGAACATTATCTTAATGTCTCCTGTGCAGCAAGTTCCGATTGAATTAGAAAAAGAAGTTGTTGTTTTAGATTTTCAATTGCCTGACATGGCTGAGTTAAATAAGGTTTTAACCGCCCATCAAGAGCAAAATCGTGGACGACGGCTGACAACCGAGGCGCGAGAAAAGCTACTCAGAGCCGCTTTAGGTCTAACTAAAGATGAAGCTGAGAAAGTCTACCGCAAAGCACAGGTAACAACTGGGCAATTAACGGAAAATGAAGTTGATATTGTCTTATCCGAGAAAAAGCAACTCATCCGCCGCAACGGTATCTTGGAGTACATCGAAGAAGATGAAACCATTGATGCTGTGGGTGGCTTGGAAGAATTAAAAACCTGGCTCACCCAACGCTCCAACGCCTTTACAGAAAGAGCGAGAGAGTATGGGTTGCCCCAACCAAAAGGAATGTTAATTCTCGGTGTTCCTGGTTGTGGTAAGTCACTCATTGCCAAAACTACCTCCCGTTTATGGGGTTTACCAATTCTGAGATTAGATATGGGGCGGGTCTACGACGGCTCAATGGTGGGTCGAAGTGAAGCCAACCTGCGGAACGCCCTGAAAACAGCAGAATCAATTTCCCCCACGATTCTGTTTATTGACGAATTGGATAAATCCTTTGCAGGTAGCGGTGGTTCTGGCGATTCTGATGGGGGGACATCAAACAGAATTTTCGGCTCTTTCCTGACTTGGATGCAAGAAAAGAAATCTCCAGTTTTCGTTATGGCGACTGCTAACCGTGTAGAACGCCTACCTGGAGAGTTCTTGAGGAAAGGTCGCTTTGATGAAATTTTCTTTGTGGATCTGCCCACACCGGAAGAACGTCAGGATATCTTCGGTATTCACCTGACCAAACGTCGGGAGGAAATTGCTAGATTTGATCTAGAACAACTAGCAAAAATGTCCGACGGCTTTTCCGGGGCAGAAATTGAACAAGCGATCGTGGCAGCTATGTATGAAGCCTTCGCCCAAGATCGGGAGTTCACACAATTAGATATTATTGCTGCATTAAAGTCTACTTTGCCGCTGTCACGAACGATGCAAGAACAGGTCACAGCCTTAAGGGACTGGGCCAGACAGCGTGCTAGACCCGCAGCCTCCGCTGTCGCTGAATATCAGCGCATGGAGTTTTAAAAGCTTTCCTCTGCTGTTTGTCAGGGGGAAAGGTTAGTCACAAGGCTAACAGATAGAAAAAAGCCGTTCCCAATTAATGCGGCTTCGCTGAAAAAGAACCGTTGTCGTTTTTCTCATCAATCTTCTTATTGGAGGAAACCCAAATGTCTCACTTTAGCACTCTGCGTACCAAGATCACCGATGCCGAAATTCTTAAGTCTTCTTTGCGCGACTTAGGTATCAGCGTTAAGACTGAAGCTGATGTCCGTGGTTATAACGGTCAGCGTCTCCGTTCCGACATCGTTGCTGTATTGGAAGGCGAGTACGATCTAGGTTGGTCTCGTAACAGTGACGGTTCTTTTGACCTTATTGCTGACTTATGGGGTGTCGCTAAGAAGCACAACCAGACCGAGTTGATCAACTCTATCAATCAAAAATATGCCGTTAACAAGACTTTGGCTGAAGTAAAACAGCGTGGTCTGCAAAATGCCAATGTTAAGTTGGTATTGCAGTAACAATTTCTGTAGCGCGTTCCCAAAGTGAAACGGGTTAACCTTCTAATAAGCGGTTAGCCCGCTTTTTTTTGTCTTTATTTGTCTTTATTTGTCTGAATCAGGATTTACAGGATTTAAGGATGTAGAGGATAAGAACGCAGATAAACGCAGATAAACGCAGATTGTCTGATAGGGAAGCGTGGCGTAGCTATATCAGGATTTCCAGGATTTGAGTACACATTTTAAACCCAAGACTCTAATGCAAAAGAGTAAACTTGCTGAATACGTCGAAAATCATTGTCTGTGGAAACTATAGTTAGATTATAGTGAATGGCGGTAGCCGCTATCCAAAGATCGTTATCTCCAAAGCCTAGAGTTTGGATATTAAATTTTCGCCGTTCTGCTTTTTCTTTAGGACCAAATGTATTAATGAGTTTGCCTTTGAGATCGCCGTAAATGTCTGATATTGATAAATTAATAGGGTAGAGATCAATGGTGTTTAAAAAAGCTTTCACCTGTTGGATATTGGCCGCTGTTTGTTGAGATTTGGCTGCCATGTAAAGTAATTCTCCACGGACAATGACGCTAGTAGCAACGCCGGCTTCGCAGTGGAGTTCTAGCTGTTGGATGAGATTAGTTTCACCAAAAATGAGGCGACTACAGTGATTAGTGTCTAAAAGATACATCAGAATTCAGCTTCAGATCGGGTATCATAAACAAGCTGGAGACATTTCTCAAAGTCATCACCTTGCCAAGTTCCAGCAAATTGTAGCAAATCTTTGGCTTTAGATCCGCGTAATATTGGTTCTCCATCTTGTACAGGAATACTGCTTGATTTAATGGTAGAGGCAGTTATTTTGGTTTTGAGATATTCGAGATAGTCGAGGGTTTGTTCCAGAATAGGTTCTGGTGCGTTTTCAATTGACGCAATGAGTTTTTCTTTAATGGTGGTCATCAAATGTTTAAGTCCTACTAGGAGTTGAGAATTGTAAATACTGAAAATAGTTTTAGCTACTTAATATTATTATTGTACAGTCACTAAAAATATAGAGTACAACTGATTGACTTAAATTGGGTAGTAGTATTATACTGTGTGATATAGTTTACTTTAACTTCATAGTATGAGTTATAAAAAATACTCAAGGCCATCTTTTCGTTACAAAGAATATGAGAAGGCTTCATTAAAACACTTAAAGGCTTGCCAAGCTATGCTTGCTGGTCTGAGTTGTAAAACGACAACTATTTCTGTAGCAGAAAAAGAATATTTACTAATGGATATTTTTTATTTATCCGGTTACACATTAGAGTGTAAATCCTTAAATTCTGTATATCCTGATATGGCTTGCGCCACGCTACGCTATCAGACAAATGATTTTTGCAATATAGTTTTCAGAAACCCGAATTTATGCTACAATTGTATCGTTATCAAAAAT
>NZ_JADEWA010000037.1:0-21704 GCF_015207865.1 Dolichospermum sp. LEGE 00246 | reverse complement strand
GTTGAAGATTCTTCTACTAAAAACTCTATGTGCATAATTGGTACTATTAATAAGGTAATCCTCTCAAATATCCCTCAGACCAAAGATCACCTAAACCTGCATCGGATTCTATAAAATTTTTAGCATCCTCAATTTTATCAGCCCTGGTAACAGTTGCATAACCATTATCATCTCGTTGAAAAATCCATAGTTGTTTAGCATCTTTAATAGTATTAACAAAAAATGGTGAGTGGGTAGAAACAAAAACTTGTGCGCGTTGTGCATAAGCTTGTAACTCTTCACTCAAAGGATCAAGAAGCCGATGATGAAGTCCATTTTCTGGTTCTTCAATACAAAGCAATTGGGGGGGATTAGGATCATTTAATAATATCAAATATGCCAACAATTTAAGTGTTCCATCTGAAGAAAACCGTGCTAGAAATGGGTTACTAAAAGGTGCATCTTTAAATAAAAGAGCGAGTCTACCATCAATTGTCGGTTGCGATTCTACTTTTTCTAATTTAGGAATACGTTTGGCTAATAACTTCAAAATTTCTGATAAAGTTTCTCGATGTTCATCAGCAAGGTATTGAACTACATTGGAAATATTGTCTCCTTCACGAGAGAGATGTTCCATTGCACCAGCAGTTGCTAATTGACGAGCTTGATCTGGGATAAAATATGAAAGAAACCATCCTTCAATAAAACGACGTAAACTGGCAATGCGAGGGTTATCTGACAATTGCCCAATGGTTTTAATTGCTAAAGAACTTGGATCATCCATTTGATAATGAATTCTCTTGTCGTTAATTTCGGGTTCTTCGCCACTAATGACTTCACCTTCCCCATTTTCAAACTTCAGAAAATCAAAGGGATGTCCATGACTGCCTCGTTTCCATCTCAGAGCTTCTCTTGATACTATTGGCACTCCATTTTGTAAAGCAATAGCAACTGTATAAGTGATGATAGGAGATTTTTTGCCAGCTTTTCTCGCTTCACGATATTTAATGACAATTTCAATTTCCTGACCTCCACAATCACGGGAAATTACTTCTTGAAATCTTCCTCGTTTTTCTAAGGCTTTTTTCACATTAGTAGTGAGACAATCTGAGAGAAATCCTATTACATCAAAAAAGGTAGTTTTGCCACTACCATTAGGACCAAGAAAAACAGAAAAAGGTTTAATATCTTTTAGGGTAATATTTTGCAAAACCTTATAGTTTTTGACAGAAATTTCTTCAATTGTTGCCATCACATTATCACTTATCTAACTGTGGTACTGCTAAAACTAGCAGCTATATAGCAATTCTAAATGATTTTTGTTTAATTGTGTGATCGCTCATCAGAAAACTAAGAACAAAGCCGAAAAGTTCATTTCTTACGCTTTTCATTACGCTTCATCCAAAGTAAGATTTTACTTTTTTTGCAAAACCTATTGTTTTAGCAATTGCACGACTATAATCCTCATCTACTAGATTATCAATAATAGCTGTAGTTTCGATGAAACTATCCTTACATTTAGTATCATCAAAGAGAATTTCTTCCATTTTTTTTACAATATTTAATAAAATCTTTAGAAGATATAATCAAATTACCATTAACAATAATTGCAATGCCATCTATACCTAAGTCCCCACCACCACCAATATGAATATCTTCAAGTAAAAATTGTGCATTATACTCTTTAGAAACTATGCAGTAGTTAACAAAATGTTCAAAAAGTATAGATTCGTTTAAATCTTCAGAAAAAGATTGTTCTTGTTTAAAAGTCTTCAAATAACTTGATGTAATTCTATCCATGATAATAAATCTCAAATATTCACTGTACTAATTTTAAATTAACAAAAGAATGAAGGACAAAGCCCAAAAGCCTCATCCTTCACCCTTTTCAATTATGCTTCATCCAAAGCTGCAATACCAGGTAAAATCTTACCTTCTAACAACTCCAAACTAGCACCACCACCAGTAGAAATGTGGCTCATTTGGTCAGCTAAACCGACCTTTTCCACAGCCGCTACAGAGTCACCACCACCGATAATGGTAGTTGCGCCGGTTTTGCCAATTTCTGCTAGAGTATGAGCGATCGCTTCTGTACCCGCAGCAAATTTATCAAACTCAAACACACCCATAGGTCCATTCCAAATCACAGTCTTGCAATCAGCCAAAGCCGCTTGGAAAACCTTGATAGAATCAGGACCAATATCTAAACCCATACCATCAGCAGGGATATTTTCAATCTTGACAGTAGTAGCATTAGCATCAGGAGCGAACTTATCAGCGGAGACAATATCTGTAGGTAGCAACAAAGCCACACCACGCTCTTTAGCCTTAGCTTCCAAAGACTTCGCTAATTCCAGTTTATCTTCTTCCACCAAAGACTTACCAACACTCAACCCACGGGCTTTGTAGAAGGTGAAAATCATCCCACCGCCGATGATCAACTTATCGCACTTTTCCAACAAAGTTTCAATCACACCGATTTTGCTAGAAACCTTAGAACCGCCAATAATAGCCGCCAAAGGACGCTGAGGTACTTCAATCGCACTTTGTAAATATTGCAATTCCTTCTCAACCAAATAACCAGCCACAGAAGGACTCAGAAACTTAGTTACACCCTCAGTAGAAGCGTGGGCGCGGTGTGCAGTACCAAACGCATCATTTACATAAAAATCAGCATTAGCAGCCAATTTTTCCGCAAATGCGGGATCGTTTTTTTCTTCTTCCTTGTAGAAGCGGACATTTTCCAACAACAGCACTTGACCATTTGCCAATGCGCCAACCTTAGCCGCCACATCATCACCAATACAGTCATCAGTTTTGACAACTTCTTGTCCTAACAACTCAGACAGACGTTTAGCGACGGGAGTTAAACGTAATTTCTCATCTACACCCTTGGGACGACCGAAATGACTTGCTAAAATGACCTTAGCACCCTTTTTGGTCAAATCTTGGATAGTTGGCAGCGCCGCCCGAATCCGGGTATCATCAGTGATGTTGCCTTGATCATCCACAGGCACGTTAAAATCAACCCGTACCAAAGCGCGTTTTCCAGATATATCAGCCGCAGATAAACTTGCTAAACTTTTTTTAGACACAGCCAAACTCTCCTGATTACTTTTCTGTTATTGTCTTCAAAATATGACCATCAAGATTTTACCGGAGTGAGGGGTGCAGAGGTGAGATATGTTTAAAACAGTTCTATTTCCCATTGATCAAAGTCGAGAAGCCAGAGAGGCCGCTGATATAGTTGCCAATATTGTGCAAACCTATGGCAGTCGCTTAATTCTGCTTTCAGTCGTTGAAGAGCCAGATTCAGAAGCACCAGCTACCAGTCCTATGGTATCTCCAGAAGCAGTTGCCAAACTCCTAGAAAATGCCCAGGCTTTATTTTCTGGACAAGGAATCATAGCCGAATTACTAGAAAGACAAGGTAAACCAGCTTTTACTATTTGTGATGTTGCTGATGAAGTTGAAGCCAGTTTAATTATCATGGGCTGTCGAGGAATAGGCTTAACGGATGAAGGCGCAACTGATAGCGTTACCGCACGGGTAATTAACCTTTCTCCCTGTCCCGTCTTGATTGTTCCTTGATTAAGTATCACGCTTAAATCCCTACCACATCTCGTTCCTAGTCTCTGACTAGGAATGCAGTTGATGAGGCTCTGCCTCTAATAAGTAGGTTGGCGTTGAAAATTGTCGTTATAGCAAGGCAAGACGCAAGAGTAAAGAAGTTTTCAGCCATTTTACGTTTCTTTACACAGTTTGGTTTTATTGTGTTCACCTACTTATACTCAAAACGGCTAGAAGCTGGACTTTTTTATCATACAAAGAACAAGGTTCAAAGCCTCTCCTTTGCACCTCTCCCTAACCCTCTCCTAAGAGGAGAGGGAAAAGGAATAACATTTAATACTGGAGAGGTTTACCAGAGGGGTTTCATAAGTAATTGGACAAAAATATTTACAGTCATTGCGAGCGAAGGGAAGCAATCACAACCCTGGGAATTGCTTCATTTCACTGCGTTATATATGGCTAACGCCACGCTGCGATAACGCAATGACATTGTGTAATTAATTCTGTCTCACTACTTATTTGGTTAAACTATGAACCGTTTTCAGTATACCTGCCTTCACAGATAACTGTTTCAGCAAACCCTACTTAGACAAGATAACTAGTATTCGGGACAATGGGAAACATTGCATATTCATACCAAGCTGTCCAGATAAAACTCCGAATCCAGCGTTGACGTTTCTCCAAACTTAATTCATACTCAAATGCACCAGAAGATTTATCAATAGAAGATAAATGGGAGTTACAACCACAGCCATGTTGATAAGTAAAACCGTATTTAGATGCTATACTTTGCACCTTCATTTGCATTGCAAATACCTTACCTGCGTGTAGAATAGCATCCCACGAGCGCTTATGTTCTATGTCTCTTTGATCAAATCTTAAAGCCCGTTCTTCAAACACATGATCTCGATAAATTGGGGCTAAATGCACACGATAGAAACTAGCTGGTAAATCATATCCAAACTCATCAAAAAGTTCCAAACCAATGCGAGCTACCTTGACCTCATTATTGTACTCAGAACCTTTTGACTCACAATTATGCAAAACTGCCTCAAAGTTTGGATAGTTGTGAATCATAAAGTCATGACCATAGAATTCCAGAGTTTCCCATGCCAGTTGCCCAAATAACTCAGAGAATGAAGGTATTAGCCGAAATAACTGGGGGCGGTCATTAAACAAATCAACATCACCATATTGCAGTTTATATTGAAACAACTGCGCCATTTCTACATAGACTTGTGGATTACTAAATCTGACATTTGCCCTGCCCTTAGCAATATCCTGCCACACACAAGGTAATTGAGCAACAGTAACCGCATTTTCACCAACAATGACGGCAACGTTAGAGGCTTCTTGAAGCTGCATATCTAATTTCCACAAAGAGTTTAATTAACAATTTACTGTAAATAATCCCTTTTTTATCTTCTCACTCAACAGCATAAAAAAATGATACTTCATTCAGCCTCTGGGCAAAACAATAAACAGAATTATCCTCCCTTGTCTATTGACAAGACATAAAAAATATAGTATTCTCGCAACTAAACCGGTTTTAATGGGAAACAGTAATTAAACGCAAGGGGAAAAGTCTGGTGTAAATCCGGCACTGTCCCGCAGATGTAAGGAGATTTATTCTCTAAGTCAGAATGCCCGCCGAAAGCAAAAAACTCACATCCATCTGCGTGGTACAGATGATTCAGACCGTCAACCACCCGTCACTTCCCTTCGGGTAAGTGAGGAAGAGGAGTCAGGTATTGCTGTGGTCAAGTCAAGTCTCCTGGAGGTTTAGATGAATGTTTCCATAGGAATTGATCAGTTTAGACCCCCAGAGAAACCCTACAAATTGTGTACTGTTCTGAGATTATTAACCGTCAATTTAATTATTTGCAATCCTGCACTTAAGAAAGTGGGAAGCTTTTATAGGTGAGACTTATTGCTATCTTCGCTAGATATATTTTGACAATAATAGAAAAGATGACAGCAAGTGAATCTTGTCCATTTTTGTGTGCGGTTAATTATGCTTCTTTACACATTTTACAGTAGCCATATTGTAAAAACTCTTATGTCTGCGTTTCCGAATTATCATTTCTAAATCAATGCTCAATCAAAAACATAATCTATTTGTCTGTACTACTTGTGGTAGTAAGTGGCAAGATGGTAAGCGGGTTGGTGAAAGTCAAGGTGAACAACTACTAAAACAACTTCAAGAACTTGCTCAAGATAGTGAATTGCACAATCAATTCTGCATTCAGGGGGTTGAATGTATGAGCGCTTGCAGTCATTCCTGCGTGATTGCTTTTGTAGCAGAAGGAAAATCAACCTATCTCTTTGGTGATTTACCAGTAGATAGTAGTCCATCTGCGGTACTAGAATGTGCAAGTCAGTATTATACAAAATATGATGGTGTATTGCCTTGGTCAGAACGTCCAGAACCTTTAAAAAAAGGCATTTTAGCAAAGATTCCCGCACTAGTTAAGTGGGCAAAATTAAACAACAATAGTTGATAGGGAACGGGAAACAGAAGAATCAGTTGAGTCATTAATTCCATCCGATTACTTATCAAAAAAAATAACCCAAAATGACCTCTAAAAACAACACCTAAATCAATCAATCCTGATTTCATTTACTTATCTAGAAAATATCTGTAAGTCAATTCAATCCTCTCCTCATACAACTGCATGAAACCACATTCATTGATCTTATTTAGTATCACGGCTACTCTTTTATTATCTCTACCAGTTAAAGCAAATCCTGATAACAACCAGCTTGAGAACCCAAATAGCTGGAGTCAAAATAAATCAAGTGTACAATTGCCAGGAATTAAATTTATTCCTCCAGATTCTGTCAGCAATACCAGTCCAACAGATACTCATAACTTCACTGGTATATTTCCTTTGGGAAGAGAAATCTCGGAACTACAAACTCCTATTAAAACATTAATGGCTCGCTACAAGTTTCTTTCTCCTGGTATCTTTTTTATGGACTTGAATACAGGAGATTATTTAAGCATTAATGGCGATAAATCTTTTGCGGCTGCTAGTACAATTAAATATCCAATTTTGGTTGCTTTATTTCAGCAAGTAGATGCTGGAAAAATTCAACTAGATGAAACATTGGTTATGGGTAAAAAACATATTGTTGGTGGTTCGGGAAATATGCAGTATGCGCGGTTAGGAAGTAAGTTTAGTCTCTTAGAAACTGCAACTAGGATGATGACTATTAGCGATAACACCGCCACAAATATGATCATAGATCGTTTGGGTGGAATTACTCAATTAAATCAAAAATTTCGCAGTTGGGGATTGCAAAATACTGTGATGCGAAATCGCCTGGGAGATTTTCAAGGAACTAATAAAACCAGTGCTAAAGATTTGGTAAAACTATCAGCTTTAATGGAAAATAATCAGTTACTTTCCAATATAAGTCAATTACAAGTAATAGGTATTATGAATGGTTGTCATAATAGAAGTTTATTACCTTCTGGTTTAGGTTCTGGTGCTAAGATAGCGCACAAAACAGGGACACTCAGGTTTATATTAGGAGATGCGGGTATTATTGAAACGCCATCAGGTAAGCGTTATTTAGCAGGAGTTTTTGTGCAAAGACCAAATAATGATCCTAGAGGAACAGATTTTATTCGTCAAGTTTCTCAGGTAGTATATGGTTATTTTGACCAAGCAAAAGTAAGTAACCAAGTAAGATTATAGACAAGTACCACAGGGCGTAAATAAACCAATCATTTTCAATCACTAAAAAGATGATGATCATTAACTTACGCCCCAGTGTATACTAGGAGTGAATTATATTCTAAGCAAAGACAAACTGTTTAGGATCTGTCAAATTCAAACTACTAGCTTGAATCCCAGTGAGAGTCGCTAAAGTTTGATTATTGAAGACAATCGCAGTATCTCCACCAACTTGATTTAACTTGAGTGTAGATGAGGTAATGCCGGTAATGCCTAAGCTAATCTTATGTAATAATTGGGAATTGCTGTAAAATAGTAAAGTTGATATAAGTTCAGCTTACCAATGAAAGATATATCTTTTGCATTAAATGGAGAAGTTGTCAGCGCTAAACTTGGCTCGCGGGTGGAGAAAAAAGATTTATATGGTTTTTCTAAAACTGTGGCTGAATGTGATCATCAACCCCTCACTCGTGGTTATCTCCTAGCGGATGGAAGATTACTAACACGCCAACAAATATCCTATGCCCGCCTTGATCCTGAAGGTACACCAGCCACAGAGGAGATCGCTTTAATAGAAGGGGAAATGGCCATCCTACAACCCAGTTCTTTTGAGATTGAAAATCCCTTAGAACCAGTACCCTTATCTACCCTGGCAGAGTTTAATGTGGTTGACGTCTATCCGGTAGCAGAAATAAATATACCTGCGGGACTATATTCTACCCAATTTAATTACCGCAAAACCTATATTCCCAAAGAGGCTTATCTGTTAGTTAAAGCTGAACAGGCGTTTTTATTAATTGGGGAAATGAAAAAGACGGCATTTGTGGGGTTGACGATCGCCTATGATTTTTTTGATGCTGAAGTTGAGGAAGAAGAAGACGATGAACTAAATTTTTCTATGTTTTAATGATCAGGAGTATAAATTATGGATACTATTCTACACTTAGAACATCAAGGTAAAACCGCCCGCCTATCCTTGCAATCGTTGCCACGCCGCCGTCCCAAACCAGTAATTCAGCAAAAAACTCAGGTAGGGGCAATTACGCCTTATAAACTGATCAATGGCATTAATGCGATGATCGATCCGTTTCAGGCTCAACCGTCAGATTTTATCGCTCTTGACCCAGAATTAAAATTGGAGGGAGCAGGACAAATATTGGAAACAGAGATGATTTCCACCGCTTATTACAATTCTAGTAATCGCCTGGATGGACTCAAACCCGTCACTGACTTTAAATTTGTTGATATTATTTACGATCAGCAAGGACAAGAAAAAGAACGCCGCCCCCATCTGATTCGTAAATCCAATCTCAACGATCACCTTCCTATTAAAACAGGTAAACGTCTCCCTATTACCCAAGCATTTACGGACTTTGTGTTCCGGTATACCTATCAAATCGTCCATGAAGACGGCGTGACAATGGAATTTTTATTTAATATCGCCCAAGAACTTCATCAAAACCAGGAAGTAGCCGTGGTGGGGGCTGGTACTAAAGGTAATCAACCACTGGTGATTCGGGAAAAGGGTAGTCCCTATCGCGGATTTTTGTATGGTGAAATTGGTCAGGGTGAAAACGAAGGTAAGTATAAATTATTGCTACTGTTGAGCGATCGTGAACTAAAAATCGTGGACGAATAAACTAGGGAGGCATCTATGCTCGACACCTATATTGATATTTCTAAATTAGTTCCCAAAACTGGTAATTATCAGATTGCTACTGGTAGTGCAGTTAGGGACTTAACTCTGCTGGAAATCGCTAGTCAATACGAAACCCAAGTTAGTCGCAAAATGATCGCATTGACTCAAAACAAACTGGGTAAACGATTTGGCACCACCGAACTAGTATTGCAAACTACCAAAGTTGATGGTGAAGGGGTTTTTATTTATTTTGAACGCTCTAAAAATGTCTGCTTTTGCTTTAATGCTCCCTCTGGACGGGTGCGGATTAATTTCCCTGCCCTTGATGCCTTAGAAGGAGTTTTACGCCAATCCACTGTCCAAAAAGGATTGTTTAGAGCCGAACTGTATTTACAGGAACAAATCCATGACCGCCGTGCCACCATTGGGGATGTGTTAAGGATTTCCTTTAGTGAAGATGCTGGGGCGATAGATAAACTCAAACTAGCTATGTTAGATGTGATCATGCTCGATGGCAAAGACCTACGCGCCAATCAATCACAATTTGAGCAGACTTGGAATTTATTGGGAGAACTATTTGGTAGTGACCCCACGGACCCATATCATCGCCCATCAGGGGCAATTGTGCCGGAAGATCAACTTTTGCGCCTATTTGCCGAAAAGATCGCTGCTGGGGAAGAGGGCATGGTGATACGGCGATTGCAACGGGCAGAAACCTATAAAATTAAGCCCCGTCTGTCCTTAGATGCGGTGGTAATTGGCTATGTAGCCGGAGAATTTGAAGGAATGTATGGTGTGACTTCCTTGCTGGTGGCAATGAACTATCCCAAAACCGACGACAGCAAAACCTACTGGCAAACCCTAGTTCGCATTGGTTCTGGCCTCAGCGATGAGCAGAGGTTACAATTTCTGAATCTGTTTAGTGCCATCCATGTGGAAAATCCCCTGACCATGACCGACAGTGATGGCAGAACAATCCAATTTGTCAAACCTGAATATGTTGTCGAACTGAGTGGTGAAGATTTGCTAACCATTGTACCTGGAAGCAATCGCCCCAATCTCACTCAACTAATGGCATGGGATGGCAGTGATTATCAATTTTTAGGATTATACCCCTGTCCCCGTCCTACCTTTGCTACCTTCACCCAACTGCGCCTTGATAAACAAGTACAAAATGGTGGTGCTAGATTAGAGCAGATTATCAACAGTCCCCAGTTACCCCAATTACAAGCTATCGCGCCAACCGAAACCAAAATTCTGCGGCGGGAAGTTTACACCAAAGGTACAGACATGGTTCGTAAATTAGTGGTAGTAGAAAACAGTGGTGAGCAAACCATACCCTATCTAGTCTACTGGACAGATTTTTCTTCTAAGCGCAAAGAACCGTTAAAAGTATCTGTTTCCTATGCTTTATCCTCCACCCGCGCCCAAGAACTAGCCGAGCAGCTAATTACAGAAAATATAGTCAGAGGTTGGAAATCTGTTAATTAATAACCATCATGGGCTTAACGCATTGCGCTAAACCCAGATGAGCTAATTAAATTCTAAGCAAGAACAAACTGTTTAGGATCGTAGGAAATACCTTCAATCCCAATATTACCAATGGTCGTACCTAGTTTTACAGTTTGGGCGTTGCCTTTAGTAAGCGTTAGATAGATCAATCAACATTATTGAAAGCCATAAAATTTTCCTTTGCCTAAGTATTAGACATCTCCAGAAGTGTTTTTTTACAAACAATCTCAAAATATAGATAAAAATCTATATGATGTATTAGATACAACGAATCGTTTTGGTTTAGGAATGGTTTAGATAAGATTATAAGAAGATTAAACTTGGAACTAAATCAAAAAAATAGGGACAATTCATGAATTGCCCCTACTATACTTGAGAAGGTCATAACTTGCGTTTTTACGTCCATATATCCCCTTTAGGCAAAAGCTCAAATTGTGACCTTGTAAAGTATAAAAAAATTTTCCAATACATCTTCTTAAAAATTTTCATCATCTCCGTTTAGTATAAGCAAGAAAATATAATCTTAAATTAGATTGCATTAGAATATATTTTAATTAATATGTATAAGCAAAAATTTCCCAGTATTATGGCGAGGGGAGCGATCGCCGCAGGCATCGGGTTTCATATCCCTGATAAGACCGAAGGAATAGAAATAGCACTCTGTAGAAATCACCTTTCTATTGTTATAATTATTGAGAATAATACTTTGTTAGGAACTAAATTTAACTTATTATGTTAAAATAATTGTGTCTGTTATCCAAAGGATAAAGTATGACCACAACAATTTCCACACATCTACAATCAACACTATATGAAACAGATCATTATCTGTGGATAGAAAACACACTCAAACAGCTAGAAAACAGAGATATTAATAATTTAGATTGGCAGCATTTAGCAGAAGAGATTGAAGCATTGGGAATAGAACAAAGACGCAAAGTAGAAAGTTATTTGAAGCAGTTATTAATCCATCTTCTGCTTTGTTGTTATTGGGAAACTGAAAAAGAAACCTGTCAACGAGGTTGGCAAATTGAAATCTCTAACTTCCGTGACGAGTTGGAATTTTCTTTTCGCTCCAAAACACTTTACAACTATTTCCTGAGTTGTTTAGAACAGGTTTATACTAAAGCTAGAAGACAAGCAATTCAAAAGACAGGTTTACCTGGTGAGATTTTTCCAAAGCAATGTCCTTTTAGTCTTGAAGATATTCTTAATAATGAATATTTCCCCTAATTTTTTTAGAGGTTGTTTGAAAACTTTTTCGTGTGGGATCTGGCACCCGCAGATCTCCCTAAATCCCCCTTGAAAAGCGGGACTTTGAGGAATTTAGCCCCACTTACAAAGGGGGGTTGGGGGGATCTCGATTAATTCTGATACTTTTCAAACATCCTCTTAAAAAGATTGTTTGAGTTCTTTCCTTAAAAGATTTTCGTCTACTAATATAATCCTTAAGCGTAACGTTCTTGAGCAATTATTAATGGTTCTACCGCTCCACTTATGGAATAAAATATTAATTTAATTTTCGTAGGTTGGGTTGAACAAAGTGTTCGCGTAGCGTGCCGAAGGCATAACCCAACATTAGCGAGAGGATAGTAGGAGGTGTTGGGTTGGCGATCGCTTCTACAAGTTTCTCAACTAAGTTATAATTAAGCAGAAATCTACTTTTATGCGGCTTTTTCGTTAATTGTTACTTTTCTTGCATGAGGTTTGTAGTCATTTTCCCAGCTAAATTTTAATTCTGGTGGGTCAGAAGGTTTGCTATTATTAGTGGTGCTATCAAAATGAACGAGCCATTTCTTCATAGCTTTAAAAGCATCCCTATGGGAGTTGATTAATACTGTTAAATCTCTTTCATGTCCCTCAGAGATTATAATTCCATTAGCTTTGAGGATATAATCTGGTAGAAGTCCAAAAGCTTGAATATAGTCGTTTTTATTTAGTGGTTCTAGATCCTTTTTCTTTAATATTTGAATTGTTAGATTTTAGATACCTGGCTTTAGTTCGTTTGTTGTTACAGACATATTTTTTGTATCCATAAAACTAACTATTCTAACAATTTTTTAGTAAATGTTATTTCTTGAGCTATCTTTCCTTTCTAAGATGGCATTAAGTTAATCAGGGTGAATATTTACCAAAGTGACTTATAGCAGGAGTCATATTTGTTCTGGTAAATTAGTTACGATATAGAATCTGTAGATTTGTTGTATTCCCAAATACCAGCATTATTTTTATCGTAAGTGTTTAGGCGCAAATGATATCAGTAGTAAAACTTACTTTTAATGGGAGTTTCATTATCAATTGATGTTCTAACCCCCCTGTCCACTGCTATACTTACTCAATGTCATGTCCACAACAAAAATTTACACACTAATTGCCATTGAGAATGTCACCCTGCTAGTTTTTTACACCGAAGCACATTGCTGGCAGTTTCGTTTGATTAGTGCGGGTGGTACAGTGTTTGGTGAGCGTAAAATTTACTACACCCCGGAAGCAGCAGAAAAAGCAGGTAGAGAATGGATTTATCTGGGTGGGTAAACTTCGTAAACTTCCACACTAAATAAAATTATTTTTATAAATTACCCAAAATACTCTTGTTAGAAGTAACATCACTCTTTTATACTACTAATAGCAATTCGCATCAGTTTTCACAGAGTATCAATGAGGGGCTGAATAATCTAAGTGGCAACGAAACAGACTAAATCAAACGGTAGTAGCACCAAGTTAGGATTTGAAGAGAAATTATGGCAAGCTGCCGATAAGTTACGCGGTCACTTAGATGCGGCTGAGTATAAGCACGTTGTCCTAGGGTTAATTTTCCTTAAATATATCTCTGATGCTTTTAACGAACTCTACGAGAAATTAGCAGAGGATGAATACGCAGATCCTGAAGATAGGGACGAATACAAGGCAGAAAATATATTTTATGTTCCCCAACCTGCACGGTGGTTACATTTTCAGAGTAACGCTAAAAATATCAAGATTGGGGAATTAATTGATCTGGGGATGGATGCCATAGAGAAAGAAAATCCCTCTCTCAAAGGCGTATTACCGAAAGAATATGGTAAACCAGCCCTAGATAAACGGTTATTGGGAGAGTTAATAGATTTAATTGGTACTATTGGTTTAGGAGACGCAGAAAGTCGCTCTAAAGATATTTTAGGTAGAGTTTATGAGTATTTTTTAGGACAATTCGCCAGTGCAGAAAAGAAGAACGGGGGACAGTTTTACACCCCTCGTTGTGTGGTGCAATTGTTAGTAGAAATGCTTGAACCCTACAAAGGACGAGTCTATGATCCTTGTTGTGGTTCTGGGGGAATGTTTGTTCAATCTGAGAAGTTTGTAGAATCTCACGGTGGTAGAGTTGGGGATATTTCTATTTATGGCCAAGAATCTAACCCCACAACTTGGAAGCTGTGCAAAATGAACTTAGCTATCCGGGGGATTGAAGGGAATATTGGCTTACAAAATGCTGATACTTTCCGCAGTGATTTACACAAAGATTTAAGGGCAGATTATATATTAGCAAATCCTCCCTTTAATATGAGTGATTGGGGTGGGGAAGCATTACAAGAAGATGGACGTTGGCTTTATGGTACACCATCATCTGGTAATGCTAACTATGCCTGGATTCAACATATCATTAGTCATTTAGCCCCTCATGGTTATGCGGGTTTTGTATTAGCTAATGGTTCAATGAGTTCTAATCAATCTGCGGAAGGAGAGATTAGAAAGGCTTTGATTGAAGCTGATTTAGTTGATTGTATGGTGGCACTACCAGGACAATTATTTTATAACACTCAAATTCCCGCTTGTTTATGGTTTTTGACTCGTTCTAAATCTGGGGGTAAGTTCCGTAAACGTCGAGGGGAGACTTTATTTATTGATGGGCGGAAATTGGGGGTCGGGATTTAACACAGGAAGAAATAACCAGAATTGCCCAAACTTATTATAATTGGCGCGGTAGTGGTAAGGGAGAATATGTAGATGTTCCTGGGTTTTGTAAAAGTGCCAGTTTTGAAGAAATAAAAGGACATGGTTATGTATTAACTCCAGGAAGATATGTAGGGGCTGAGGAAGTAGACGATGATGATGAATCTTTTGATGAAAAGATGTTACATCTGACGGCGAAATTAGATAAACAATTTACCGAAAGTGCTAAATTAGAAGCGATGATTCGGGAGAATTTGCGGGGTTTGGGATATAATATTGAACGCGGATAAACGCAGATAAACGCAGATGAGGATGGGTCAATTTTTTAACTATATTGAATTTAATCACAATGACGGAAATTACAGCTAACTATGATGAAACCTGGAAAGAAGTAATAGGAGATTATTTTGATTCATTTCTCGCCTTCTTTTTTCCAGAAATCTATCAACAAATAGATTGGACTAAAACTCCCATTTCTCTAGATAAAGAATTAGAACAGATTACCGCATCTGGAGACAGCAAAACCCGCCACGCTGATAAATTATTTCAAGTGTGGTTATTAGATAATCAAGAGGTTTGGATATTAATTCATGTAGAAGTACAAAGTCAATATGATAAAGAATTTTCCCAAAGAATATTTATCTACAACTATCGAGCTTTTGATTTATATCAAAAACCTGTAATTAGTTTGGCTATACTAGGAGATGAAACTAAAAGTTGGCGACCTAGTTCCTATCAGTATGGTTTAGGAAATAGTCAATTAATCTTTAATTTTTCTATTGTCAAACTTTTAGACTATCAATGGGAGGAGTTAGAGCAAAGTAATAATATTTTTGCTATAGTGGTAATGGCACATTTAAAGACTAAAGCCACTAATAGCAATTTATCAGCTAGGGAACAGTGGAAATGGAACTTAGCTAGATTACTTTATGAAAGAGGTTATAACCGTAAAGAAATTGTTGATTTGTATAAGGTCATTGATTTAATGATGGCTTTATCTGAAGACTTGCAATTAAGTTTTGATCAAAAATTTGCTAACTATCAGGAGGAACGAAAAATGCCCCTTGTAACTAACATTGAAAGACGCGCTATAGAAAGAACTCGGAAAGAAACTCAGAAGGAAACTCAAAAGGCAAATATTATCAAACTTGTACAAGTGCGGTTTGGTGATATTCCTGAAAACTTAGTTACAAGCATTAATCAAATTGATGATACATCTTTTTTAGAACAAATATTTGTATCAGCAATTAATATTAGTTCCTTAGAAGAATTTGCACAACTTGTTAACTCTAATTTGTCAGAATCAGATTAATAAATGTAGGTTGGGTTAAGCGACAGCGCAACCCAACAACAGTATTGATTTGTATAAGGTCATTGAATGATGGCTTTATCTGAAGACTTGCAATTAAGTTTTGATCAAAAATTTGCTAACTATCAGGAGGAACGAAAAATGCCACTTGTAACTAACATTGAAAGATGCGCTATAGAAAGAACTCGGAAAGAAACTCAAAAGGAAAATATTATCAAATTTGTACAAGTGCGGTTTGGTGATATTCCTCAAAGTTTGCTAGAAAACATTAATCAAATTGATGATATATCTTTGCTAGAGCAACTCCTTCTATCAACAATTAGGGTTAGTTCCTTAGAAGAATTTGCACAGCTTGTTAATTCTAATTTACCAGCAGCAGATTAATAAATGTAGGTTGGGTTAAGCAACAGCGCAACCCAACAACAGTATTGATTTATATAAGGTCATTGATTTAATGATGGCTTTATCTGAAGACTTGCAATTAAGTTTTGATCAAAAATTAGCTAACTATCAGGAGGAACTAAAAATGCCACTTGTAACTAACATTGAAAGACGCGCTATAGAAAAAACTCGGAAAGAAACTCGGAAAGAAACTCAAAAGGAAAATATTATCAAATTTGTACAAGTGCGGTTTGGTGATATTCCTGAAAACTTAGTTACAAGCATTAATCAAATTGATGATATATCTTTGCTAGAGCAACTCCTTCTATCAACAATTAGGGTTAGTTCCTTAGAAGAATTTGCACAGCTTGTTAACTCTAATTTGTCAGAATCAGATTAATAAATGTAGGTTGGGTTAAGCGACAGCGCAACCCAACAACAGTATTATGTTATAATCAAATTATCCACCTTTGGGAATATCAAAAGATGCAAACTCTAATTAGATTAAATATTGAAAAATTTATTGAGGAAGGAAAGGAGTATTTTGTGGCTACCAGTGATGATTTACAGGGGTTAGTTGCTGAGGGTAAAACGGTACAAGAAGCTATAGAAATTGCGGCAGATGTGGCTAAGGTTCTATTGGATTTAGAAAAAGAAAAAAATCATTCTTTTCATTTTCAAGGTTTACCTAATCAGTTTGAATATCCGCTAATCTTGGAGGTATAATGGGAAGATTAGGCGGTTTTTCTTATCGAGAAGTTACGAGAAAATTAGGAAAATTAGGTTTTGAGTTTTATCGCCCAGCTAAAGGAGATCATGAAATTTGGTTTAATCCAGAAACAAATCAAAAAACAACTATTCCTCATCATCGGGAAATTAAAGAGGGAACACTGCGAAGTATTTTAAAACAGGCTCAAGTTGATGTTGATATTTTTCTGGATATTTAGTTATTTAAAGACTTGACTATTGAACAGCTAGAAGCGGTAAATGTGGAAGTTGAGGAGGAGTTATGAGGGAAATAATCGAATTGGTTAGTAAGTTGGGAGAATGGGAGATTAAAGTGAATTTATGGGGGGTGGGGTATGGAGGTTGACTTATCAAGAATACATACAGCACCACTTGGTACACTTCCGATAGGATGGAATTTAGTAAAACTGAAAGATATCACGATAAAAATAGGCTCAGGGGCAACACCAAGAGGCGGAGATAGAGTATATTCACTTAATCGTAAAAATTTTGCTTTTATCCGCAGTCAGAATGTTTTTAACAGATATTTTAATAGTGAAGGTCTTGTCTTTATATCTGACGAACACGCCACTGAACTTCAAAAAGTATCTGTCTTACCAGGAGACTTATTACTTAATATAACAGGGGATGGAGTTACTTTTTCGCGTGCTTGTATAGTACCAGAAGAAATTCTTCCTGCCTGTGTAAATCAACACGTTTCTATTATTAGACCTAACCCAAAAATATGTGATTCTGGATATCTTCTTTCCTATTTAACTCATCCTTTAATAAAAACTTATATTGAATCATTTAATTCTGGAGGAAGCCGTCGATCAATTACCAAAGGACATATAGAATCGTTTCTAATTTCCATTCCTCCACTTTCTGAACAAAAAGCGATCGCTCACATCCTTTCCTCTCTTGATGATAAAATCGAACTAAACCTACAAAAAGAACTATTTAGCAACACCTATTTACAAGCAGTAACCACAGTAGCAGGTTATTCACCATACAAACCATCCATAGATGATGATAGTATAGATTGGGGAATCGCCGCCAAAAGTGCCACTGGTCGGGTTAGATCACCTCGTTTAGAATTACAGTTAAAATGTACATCTAGGGATATCCAAACAGATAACTCTATTCAATATCCCCTCAAACTCAAAAACTACAATGATTTAAGAATGGATAACTTCGCCATTCCTAGAATTTTAGTGATTGTAGTCATCCCTGAAAAAATAGAAGATTGGTTAACCCAGTCAGAAGAAGAACTTTGTATTAGATATTGTGGATATTGGGTATCATTAAGAGGAATGCCAGAAACACAAAATAAAACTGCTGTCACTATTACCTTATCTAAAAGTCATCAATTTACAGTTAGTGCCTTACAGTCAATTATGCACAACATTAGTCAAGGAGTTCAACCATGAAAATTACTGTCAAAGATCAAGAAACCTTGCAAAATATAGCCCTGGAAAATCTCAGAAATTACTTACAAACTCACGGATGGCAGGAAAATCAACCCTTCTTAAATCATGCCACCATTTGGCATCAATCAGCAACCCCAGAAGATTTTGAAATCTTACTACCTAACCAAGAAAATCTCGCAGATTATCCCCAGCGTATTCAAGAAATAATCGAAATATTAGCAACTGTAGAAAATCGTCCTAGCCTAGAAATTTTAACAGAACTTTTACAGATTATTCCTAATATTAGTACCCAGGGAATTGTGATGGATATTTATACACCTAATTTTGATAAATTAAAGGGTGAAATCACTATTTTAGGAATTGTTTTTCAAAAGTTACAAAAAATTCATACCGAACTAAATAACCAAAATTACATCTTAGCTATTAAGGCTTATCAACAACGTTTACCAATTAGTTTTACAGGAGATTTAGTCAAAGAAAACAACCAGTTTATATTACAAAATCCCCACAATTTCCAAATAGATAACATTTGAATAATGGCAAACTTCCGAAATTACAGAAATGGCTTTGAAATTTAAGGTGATATGACAATGCCCCAAGATGCTATTATTCCTGATGCTAAAATTAGCAATTATCTATTAAAATATAGAGACAAGGATGATAAATCGAAATTTTTAGCACAAGCAGGATTTACTGAAGATAACCCAGAAAAACTAAAATTGGCAATTCTCCAATTAATGGAAACGGTAGATCCTATAGAAGATATTACCAATGAATATGGAACTTTTTATAGAATTGAAGGAGAACTAATAGGAGTTAATCAACTTAATTTATCCGTTGTAACGGTTTGGCTAAAACGAAAAATAGATAATCAATTCCAATTTGTTACTCTCAAGCCTAAAAAGGAGAAAAAAACCAATGCCTGAGTTATACCAAAGAGTTTTATTAAACCGCGACTTTCCCGAATATAACCTTAAAAAAGGGGACATTGCTACTTTAGTTGATACTGTTCCGCATCCAGCAGGAGGTGAGGAAGGCTATATTTTAGAAATTTTTAATGATCTTGGAGAATCAATTAACACTGTTGTTGTCCCTTGTTCGACAGTTGAATCTTTAAACTACAACCGTAAAAGAACGAGCGAAACAACTAAAAAAAAGATGGAATTAAAGCCTTTTGGAGATGAAACAGTAGATAGTTTATCGCAAAAAATAGACGCAGAATATCCACCAGAATCTATTAATTATACAAATGCCCAGTATAACCCTGATATTGATGAATTAAAAATCTCTTGGAGTCAGGTAGAAATTCAAAAAACTAATCCTGTTAGTCCTGGAATAATTCTTGATTATGACACAGAAGGTAATGTCATAGGAATTAAAATTTTAAATGCTTCCCAGATAATTGAAAACCTGCACCAATAGAAAAGTAATCTATGGAAAAATTCACCGAATCAATTATTGAACAAGCCACCCTTGACTGGCTATCAGAACTCGGCTACACCACTTTAAATGGTACAGAAATCGCCCCTGATACCCTCCAAACAGAACGCCAAGAATATAACGATGTTATACTAATTAATCGCCTCCAAAATGCCTTACAAACCATAAACCCCCATATTCCCTTTCACGCCATCCAAGACGCAATCAAAAAAATCACCCGTACCGAAACACCAATACTTTATGAAAACAATCGCCGCTTTCATCAATACTTAACAGATGGGGTAGATGTAGAATATCAACAAAATGGAGAAACCCAATACAAAAAAGTCCAACTAATTGATTTTGATAAAATAGATCATAACGATTGGTTAGTAGTTAATCAATTTCGGGTTAAAGAAACAGGTAAAACCGCCCGGATTCCTGATGTCGTTATCTTCATCAACGGCTTACCCATCGCCGTAATTGAACTCAAAAACGCCACAGATGAAAACGCTACAATTAAAGGTGCATTCAACCAACTACAAACCTATAAAAACGATATTTCCTGTTTATTTCCCTATAACGAAATACTCGTAGTTTCAGATGGTACTAAAGCCAGAGTCGGCACATTAACCGCAGATTGGGAACGGTTTATGCCTTGGCGTTCTATTGATGGTGAAAATATTATTCCTCAAGGACAAGCAGAATTAGAAACAATTATTAAAGGCATATTTAATCAAACTACTATATTAGATATACTCCAATACTTCATTGTTTTTGAAGTCAACGAAGACAACATTATCAAAAAAATGGCAGGTTATCACCAATACCACGCCGTGAATAAAGCCATTACCTCCACCATCAAAGCCACCCGCACAGATGGAGATAGAAAAGTTGGTGTAGTCTGGCATACCCAAGGTAGCGGTAAAAGTTTAACAATGGCATTTTATAGTGGGAAACTGATTCAACAACCAGAAATGGAAAATCCCACCTTAGTGATTTTAACAGATAGAAATGATTTAGATGATCAACTATTTACCACCTTTTCATCCTGCATTGATTTATTAAGACAAAATCCTGTACAAGCAGAAAATAGGAAAAATCTAAAAGAATTACTCCAAGTAGCAGCCGGGGGAATAGTATTTACAACTATCCAAAAATTCGCCCCAGAAACAGGTAACGAATATGAGGAACTTTCCCCCCGACATAATATAGTTTTAATAGCAGATGAAGCACACAGAAGCCAATATGGATTAAAAGCTAAAGTTGTAGTAGTTAAATCTGCCAAAAATGAGAAAAAAGTTTCTTATCTCAACCCTCACCAAAAACCACAACTTAAAGTAGCTGAATCAACTAATACTTATAAATTGAATAGTCAAACAAATAATTTAGAATCAACTAATTATACATCTGATAGTCAAACAGACAATGATTCACAATTAACTAATAATTATACACCTGATATTCAAACAGAAAATGATTTAGAATCAGCTTATATTAAATATGGTTACGCCAAATATTTAAGAGACGCTATACCTAACGCTTCCTTTGTCGGATTTACAGGTACACCCATTGCCCAAAACGATAAAAATACCACTGCCTTATTTGGAGATTACATTGATATTTACGACATTCAAAGGGCAGTAGAAGATGAAGCTACACTCAAAATTTATTATGAGGGACGATTAGCGAAACTAGATTTAGAACCCTCAGAACGCCCCAAAATAGATCCCAATTTTGAAGAAATTACCGAAGATGAAGAACTGACAATTAAAGAAAAACTCAAAAGTAAATGGGCAAGATTAGAGGCTTTAATTGGTGCAGAAAAAAGAATTAATCAAATTGCCAAAGATATTGTTGAACACTTTGAAAATCGCACCGCAGCACCAGAATTGAGAGACGGTAAAGCCATGATTGTGTGTATGAGTCGCCGTATCTGTGCAGACTTGTATCATGCTATCAAGCAACTGAAACCAGAATGGCACAGTGAAGATGATAAGGATCGTGGATTAAATAACCTGTAATTCTGGTTTAGCGGTGTAATTCCATTGCGGCAAGAATTCATCAAAAACAATCTTCATGTTTGATTTGAAATCAAGAGCCACTTTTCGACCTGTTTGATAGGT
>NZ_JADEWA010000357.1:0-5727 GCF_015207865.1 Dolichospermum sp. LEGE 00246 | reverse complement strand
GAGTAGGGGAGTAGGGGGAGTAGGGGGAACGGAATTTTACTGATGACAACGGACAACGGACAACGGACAACGGACAACGGACAATGGACAACTGACAACTGACAACTAACTAATCAAAATGAAAGACAAATTATTAAACTGGCTTAATTTCATATTAGTTGCTGATGTTTTCCTAGTAATTTTTGGTTTTGGGTGGCTTGTGATAGCCGTGATTGGTGATGCTTCTGGAATAAACCTGGGATTAGATTTGTGGCACCAACTGTGGATACCAGTATTTAACCCCGCTATTGGTATATTGATGGGCGGTGCGTTACTTAGTGGTATTATTAGCTGGGTATCTAAAAAGCTGACTAAAAATGAGTTATCGTAAATTTTACTCATTAATCTTGCAGAAGCGTGTAATTTTCGCCCTCTGTTGTATAGCGCTGGACAAAAACCGCTATACTCAACTTAATTGTGCCACAAGTTGATTCTCTACTAAGGTGTTGTTGGTTAATAAGTCTTTAACTGTGATTCTTAAAAACTGTTGTTCATCTACTTGAAAATAGATTTTAATGCGATCGCTGCCGGGAAATCCTGGAGGTTGGAGTTTGGCGATTTTACTGGCATTTACAGTATCATTCAGGGGTTTAACGGTAGTTACACGAGTATCAAGCTGACGAGTAATTAAGCGATCGCCATCAAAGTATATCTCTGTCGCACCTGTTTCTGCACCTAATTCCCCGATAATTAACTCAATGCTGGGTTGATTGTCTACGGAAGCGCCTAAGACTAATTCTACGGGTTGAGTCATGGGGTAAGGTTGTCCGGTTTTAATGATAGGATGCCAGCTATGACCTTGATTACGGCGATTCCAATAACGCACACCATAGCTATGATAAAGGTAGTCTTTAATTTCTATGCCTTGGGTGATTTGTAATGCACCATGAGCGATCGCTTCAAAAGGCAGACGACGACGGATTTTTTCTGGTTTAAAATATTTTTCTATCCATGTCTGCACCACTGGTAATTGTACAGTTCCACCAACTAATAATACTGCATTAATATCATCAATTTCTATGCCATAGCGTCGCGCTTGCTGTAGTAATGTCATCATTGAATCATGCAGCTTATCGAAAAATCCGTTTTCTTTCAAGATATTTTCAAAGGTGTAACGATCAAGATCCATTTCATAACTTTCAAAAGTTTGATCATTAAAATAAACTTCACTAGCTTGATCATGAGTAGATAACTGAATTTTCACTCGTTCCGCGAGTCGTGCGGTGAGAGAACTAACTGGTAATCCCTGGGTTTTTGCAAAATAATCTACTATCCAATTATCAATATCAGTTCCGCCGAGATTTTGCCCTGCTTTAGCTAATACACGGGCTGTTTTAGGCTTTTGTTTAGAATCTTCACCTAGAGTTTTATCACCCCATTTAAGGAGAAATCCTAAAGGTTTGGTTTTAGCCTGTTTCCCCTGATCTAAGCTTACCAAAGACAAATCTAATGTTCCTCCACCAAAGTCAACAACCAAGAGAGTTCCTTGATCTGCTAAACCATACCCCAAAGCCGCAGCGGTGGGTTCATCTAACATTCGTATTTGTGCGACGGGTAGTGATTGACAAACTTTCCCTAACCAATAACGATAGGCTTCAAAGCTGTCTACAGGTGCAGTTAAAACTAAAGAATCTATGTTCCCTTCCAGGATGGCTAATTCGGCAATTACTTGGCTTAAAAACCATTGTCCTACTTGTTCAAAGGTAATGTTTTTACCATCCAGTTCTGGTAAAAAACCCTGAATATCTGCACCGATACCGCGTTTAAAGTTACGGAAAAATCTTTGATCAGTTTTTATATCTAAACCGCGATCACATACCTGTTGTCCAGCTATAATTGTCTCCGCACTGGCATTTTCTACATAAACTAAGCTGGGTATCAGTGGTGGGTTGAGGAATTGTTGCGCTGATAACCCAGGCAGATTTAGGGTTTCTGCTTGTTGAGTAACAGGATTCCAACGAGTGATAACTGTGTTACTTGTGCCAAAATCAATAGCGATCGCCATATCTTAGTATTATTTCCGAAAATAGAGAACAGAATGGAGGGGGCATGGGGATAATTACCAATTACCAATTACCCACTACCTATTACCAGAATAAACTATCTAACTAGCAACTTTTGTGGTATCAAATCTGTCATATTGTAAAAACTACCCAAATATCCATTATGTCTATTGACGCTAAAGGTATTCCTGGTTTACCTGATTTAACACATCCCCAGGAATTACTGCAATTTGGTACTCAATTACTCCAAAGTTCACTATTATTATTTTTTTTAATTATAGCCTTGGGAGTGGCAATTGCCCTAATTAGTTTTTCTCTGCGAAGATATGGGACCGAACAAGCGGTTTTTTTCGGTCAATGGTCAATTCGTTACTCCCAATTATTGCAAGGATTACAGCATTTAGCTTTAATTTTAATTTTGTTAGTAACTGGCTTTTTTTTGTGTTCAACTTTAAGCAATCGTTACCATGATTGGGAACAGGCAAAAGTCTCTCAAGTTGCGGCTAATGTAGCAGGTGATAAACTCGAACAAATTTCTCCCCAAATTCGCTACGTTACTGAAGAACCTTATGTTTATACTACCCAAGTTAATGGAAAAATAGTCAAAGTTAATGACAAACAAAAAGTTACTCGTTACCTAGCTTTAGCAAGTTCAGAAATTCAAGTTAAAATTAATCAAAGTGTAGATGTCCAAAATCGTAGTTCTATTTATCAGACAGACTATACAGCTAATTACAAAGTTATTAACCAACTGAGTAATATTAATAGTTTTCTCTTGGAAGTACCACCCCCTAATGGTTCTTTTATCCTGCGCGGTTACAAAGTAGAACGGGATGGGACAAGACTAAAACAAACAAATAACGATGATTATAGTTTTCCTTTTCGCTTAGAACCGGGACAAGAAACTATTTTTAAAGTTACCTATAAAGCCGATGGTGGTCCTCGCTGGGTTTATAGTGCCGCAAATCAGTTACTTTCGCAATTTAGGCTGGTGGCGATCGCTAATTTTAATAATGCTGATTTTGCCAGTGGGATTACTCCTGATGATATTAAAGTTGATGACAAAAGCACTCAATTCACTTGGACTTTTGCCGAAAATGTGGCTGTAAAAAATCCTTTTGGTGTCTTTACTAGCACTAAACCTATTGGGAAAAATGGCATTATTCCCCGGTTGTTGTTGTTAGCACCGGCTTTGTTTTTATGGTGGATATTGCTGCTGTACTTATCCCTACCCATGACTTTGAAAAATGTCGCCATTGCTGGAGGCATTTTCTTTGCTTGTTTATTAACACTAACCTATCTGTCACGGGTAATTAATGCTGAATTAGCTTGGTTGATGATGGCACTAATTTTATTAGCTTTAAGTTATGGTTTAGGTACAAATCGCCGTGTTTCTTTAGCAGCAATTATTTGTACAATCTCTGGAGTTGTTTTACCTGTATTTGGGTTATTAATTCCTTTTACTGGCTTAACCTTGAGTATTGCTGGGTTACTATCAGCCGCATGGTTAGCCGTGCTACATTGGTACGGGTGGTACAATTTACGAGAGAATTAAATTAATTAATTTAGATCCCCGACTTCTTTAAGAAGTCGGGAATCTGGTAGTTTAGCAGCATAGAAAAATCAAAGTTCCACCCAAACTATCCGGATGGAGGAAGACAGGCAATGGATACTCAAATAGTAGATGCACCTTAATTAAACCATTACCCTCGGCTTTTAGCTGGGGGTTTTTCTTGGCTTTGGGATTTCTATCCTAGCAACATATCATGGGAAATGTCAAAAATTTTCTTTGAAAATAGCAGGCAGTAAATTGGGGGCTAACCATAGGGCATAACCAATAAAACCAAATAGTATAGTAATTAAAAGAGTAGCAATATAGCTAATACACATTAGTAAACCATCCGATTCAATGGTCGCAACGGCTAAAAGTAAAATTCCCACAGTCGGAATAGGATTGGTAAAAGGAATGGGGGAAATTAATAATATTGTTAACCAAGAGATGCACAGCCCGTTAAATCGCCAAATCCAAGCATGATTAGCGACTTTTTGTAATCGGGGACGGGCAATTTTTTCTAATATCCTGGTAACACGACGCAGATTTTGTAAGATGATTTTAGCGAAAGCGTTGGGAAATTTATAATTAGCAATTTTTTTGGGTAGCCAAGGCGTTCTTCTTCCTAAAACCATTTGCAATGATAATAATAAACAAGTACCACCTAAAGGACTAGTCACGCCTGGAGGCATAGGAAATAAAAAAGGTAATACTAGTAATGTGATTACCAAGCTAAACCCCCGTTCAGAAGTTTCTGCGAGGATATCACCTAAAGTTAGCGGCTGTTCACTTAAACGTTCTAAAAGAGATTTAATTTCTTGAGAAAAGCGTAAATTCATAGCTATGATTTTAATGATTTTTGTGATTCCTATAATACAGCAAAATTGAGGAGTGAACCCCTCTAGATGCTTACTTGTTGACAGATAGGAGTTTTGATGTTGATTTTTTACCTCGTTGACTGGCAACCTGCTGTTTAATTACATAAATAATAGTCAAGATATCATCAAATAAATCAGATGAATCAGGTAAATCATAGTTTAAGATGATAGTTAGGGTGCTAAAACAGCGATCGCTTGAGGAACAACCCGAAACACAGCCGGAGTATGGGTGGTGATTTCTCCATCTGTATTAATAGAATGGGGCCTGCGAGTGTATACTGTGATTTCCTGACCTTCCAGGGCGCGAACATTTTGCCAATGAATATGTCGTCCTTGACGCATAGCCGGCAGCAAAGGCAGAATTTGCCACCAATGATCAATTTCTAAGCTATAAAGATCCAGCCTTTGATCATCTATAGCCGCATCGTGAACTACGGCCATCCCCCCACCATAATAGCGACCATTACCCACAGCAATTTGCACAGTTTTAACATAAATTGATTCATCATTCATGCGAATTTCTGCACTAAAAGGGCGAGATTTCCAAATTACTTGCAATGCAATTGCCGCATAAGCAAATATACCCCAACGGCGTTTAATTTCCTTAGTTAATTGTTGAGTAATTTTTACACTTAACCCCAAACTAGCCACATTAAAAAAATATTTGCCATTTACAGAACCTAAATCAATCCTGCGTAACTTTCCAGAAGCAATAATTTGACACGCTTCTATTAAAGAGTTAGGAATTCCTAAAGTCCTTGCTAAGTCGTTAGCAGTTCCTAATGGTAAAATACCCAAAGGTAATTGAGTCTCAACTATCGCCTCAATAGCAGCATTAAGTGTACCATCACCACCACCCACAATTACCAAATTTATTTCTTGTTGATAATGCCGAATCAAATCACCTAATTGATGTGGGTGTTCTGTAGATTCTGTAATTATCTCTAAACCCAATTTATTTAAACAATTTATCGCTTCTTGGTAACGTTCTTGTCCTTGACGGGAATTACTATTTACTAACAATAGTGCGCGGATACTCATTTTAGCTGCCTTTTGTAGTTTGTATATGGAATTATTTACATCAATTTACTGAAAATCTCAGTGCAGGATGATTAAAAGGTTGAGACTTAACTGATTATACAATACAGCAATATGGTTCTAGTATAACGGAGCATCAATTATTTGGTTTTGTATATAGTAATCATTATTTAGTTTGAATAAAAATATTCCCAACTTATTTATATCTATCTAAAGG
>NZ_JADEWA010000356.1:0-5754 GCF_015207865.1 Dolichospermum sp. LEGE 00246 | reverse complement strand
TGGTGATAAAATCATTGTTTTTTATCCTGTTCATCTTTTCATCCTGGGTATCCTGATTCTGACAGTTATTCCTTTTTTGTGGTTGAAAATCGTAGGAATGTTGGGTAACATACGTCAACCCAACCTACGGGTAATTGGTGATAAAATCATTGTTTTTTATCCTGTTCATCTTTTCATCCTGGGTATCCTGATTCTGACAGTTATTCCTTTTTTGTGGTTGAAAATCGTAGGAATGTTGGGTAACATACGTCAACCCAACCTAAGATGTTAATTGCTTTTCGAGATTTTTAGCAGCTAAGGACATTGAATAACAAAATACCCAATAAATCAAGCCGATAAATAAATATACTTCTGCATATCTTCCTAAAAATTGCGGTTGTGCTAATATAGAGCGTGCCATTCCTGTTAATTCTACTAATCCTACTAATGATAAAAGAGAAGTATCTTTAAATAAACCAATAAATTGACCAACAATTGCGGGAATGACTGCACGTAAGGCTTGGGGTAATATTACTAATATCAGTAATAAAGGTGTATTTAATCCTAATGCTTTTCCTGCTTCTATTTGTCCTCTGGGAATTGCTTGTAGTCCGCCGCGTACGTTTTCAGCCATGTATGCTGCACTAAATAATATTAATCCGGTAGTACCTCTGAGTAATCTATCTAAACGTAAATCTGCTGGTAAAAATAAGGGTAACATGACTTGGGCTAAAAATAGAATCCCAATTAATGGTAATCCTCTGACGATTTCAATATAAAGAATAGAAAACCACCGGACTACGGGTAAATTGCTGGTTCTTCCTAATGCGAGGAAAACTCCTATGGGGAAGGAAAGGACAATACTAATTATTGCCATTAATAGGGTAAGTAATAAACCATTCCATAAGTTTGTAGATACAGGTTGTAATCCTAAACCACCACCAATTAACCAGATAATTAGGGGACAAGATAATAACCAAGTTAGGGAAAGCCAAGGTGTAATGATTTTAGTAAATTTCTGACCAATTATCAAACCTACAACTATTAAATCTGTAATTAATAATAACCATAAACGGCTTGTTAATGGTATGGGTAAAATAAACAATAAAGTCCCCATAATCACAGCAGCAATCAACGAATTGCGGTTTGTGAATATTACTTTTTTGGTAAATACACCCCCAGTAATTGCGGTTAAAGTTGTAGATATTCCCAAAACAACCCAAATTCGCCAATATAAACTTTGGGGAAATCTACCTACTAAAAATAAGTGTAAATTAACTTGGATTACTTGCCATTGTGCTTTAGTAATTAACCAAATTGCAAATCCTTGAACTAACCAAAATAGAAATATAAAACAAACAACAGTTAGTAAACTATTGTACCAATTATTAAAAAGATTTTTTCTGAGCCAACTAAGTTTAATCATCATAAAAATGTGAGACTGCATAGAATAATCATCACCCGTATTCATCCGCGTTTATCCGCGTTTATCTGCGTTCAACATTATCTTTCCTTAATTTGCACAGAACGATTAAATAAATTCATAGTTAGAGAAATTATCAAACTCAAAGTCAGATAAGTAATCATAATTAACAGCATCACTTCTACAGCTTTCCCAGTTTGGTTAAAAGTGGTAGAAGCAACAAAATAAATATCAGGATAACCGATAGCGATCGCTAAACTGGAATTTTTGGTTAAATTAAGATATTGACTAGTTAATGGGGGAATAATCACCCGCAAAGCTTGGGGAAAAATCACCAATCGCATTGCTAAACCTGGGTTTAACCCCAAGGATTTGGCTGCTTCTAGTTGTCCTGTCGGGACTGATTGAATTCCCCCGCGCACAATTTCCGCAATAAACGCACCTGTGTAAAAAGTTAACCCCAATAATAAACTAGAAAATTCTGGAGACAAGGTAAACCAAGGAAGTTGAATTCCGTTTTGGCTAAAATTAGCAAAACCCAAAAAGGAAATTTTATTTTCGGCTTTGGGAAAACTCAAGAAAACTGCAAAATACCAAAATAGCAATTGCAACAATAATGGTGTATTCCGAAAAACCTCTACATAGATAACCGTAATATTTCTGACTAACCAATTATCTGATAATCTTGCAATTCCCGCAGTAATTCCCACAATTGTGGTGAGGAAAATTCCCATTATTGCTATTCTCAGAGAATTAACTAATCCCACTAATAAAGCATAATTATAAGCATCCGTTGGTTTGTAATTAATGAGAGTTTCCCCAATATCAAAAGATGCCTGTTGCTTGAGAAAATTAAATCCAAATTGAATTCCTAATTGCTGTAAATTTCGGCTGACATTCCCCCAAAAGATAACAAATACAAATACTGCTAAAAATACAAAAATTAGCTGGATAGCATTTTGCCAAAAGCGATTATCACGCCAGAAAGGAGGTTTTGAATTAGTCATTGGTCAGTTGTTAATAGTAAGAAATTTCTCTTGCTTCCTTAGCGGAAAGGTGGAGAATAGAGTAATCCTCCTTTTGTGGAAATTTGATTTTGTCCCCGTGGGAGATTTAGTTTTGTTTTTGCTCCCAAATTGCGATCATAAATTTCGCCATAGTTACCAACGTGCTTAATTATTTTGGCAGCAAAATCCTTCGTTAAACCAATTCCTTCGCCCAGGTTTCCTTCTGTTCCTAAAAAACGTTTGATATCGGGATCTTTACTATTAGCAAACTCTGCTAAATTTTGAGAATTAATGCCTAATTCTTCTGCTTTCACCAAAGCATAAACAGTCCATTTGACTATATCACTCCACTTGGTGTCACCCTTAGCAACTGCTGGCGCTAGAGGTTCAGAAGAAAGAACATCATCTAAAATCACGTTATCTTCTGGTTTAGGTAGGGTTGTCCGTCGAGAAACCAGTGCAGAACGGTCTGTAGTGACAGCATCACAACGTCCTTCTGCATAAGTGGCAAAGGTGATATTCACATCTTCAAAAACAACGGGTTTATAAGTAATTCCCCGTTTCCGCATTTGGTCTGCTAAATTTTGTTCAGTAGTAGTTCCAGTTTGCACACAAATGGCTTTGTCTTTCAGGTCTTTGATAGATTTGATATTGCTATTTTTACGCACCATGACGGCTTGACCATCATAAAATACCACAGGGGCAAAATCTAAACCCTGGGAAGTTGCGCGGCTAAAAGTCCAGCTAGTATTGCGACTGAGAATATCTACTTCTCCAGTTTGCAAAGCTGTAAATCGCTCCTTGGTGTTGAGATTGCGATATTCTACCGCATCTGGATTATCAAATACTGCTGCTGCAACAGCCCGACAAATATCAACGTCAATGCCGCTATATTTGCCGTCAGTGCCGACAAAACTAAATCCTGGTAGTTCACCGCTAACGCCACAAACAAGCTGTCCACGGCTTTTAATGCGATTCCAGAGAACGCGAGTAACTTGTCCTTGGGGGGTGCTGTCGGGATTTTGTGTATTGGGATTATTTTGTGGTTGATCATTACAGGCACTCAGAATTATGATTAAAGGGGCGATCGCTAAAGGCATCCCTATCCCCTGTAAAATTACAGATAATTTACTAAATTTCATCATTGTTTTTCCCAAGAATCTTCTTTGGATGTTTCCACATAATTGAAACATTTATTGATACTCGTGGCAAATATATCTTCTTAGGAGAGCAAAATTAAACATTTTGAAAATACCTAAACCCATGAATTACGTAGGGGCAAACCTTCTATAGTTGCCCTAAATACCGGGGTAGGCACGGGGCGCTACCCCTACATCAAATTCAAATCTTTTATATAATCAATTTTACCGACCTACCTACAAAAAACCTCTTAATTAAGAATATGCTAAATTTTCTCAACTCTCTTCTCGGTCGCCACCCAGAGCAAATCAAAGCCAATGTTGAAATTTATACTTGGCAAACTTGCCCCTACTGCATTCGCGCTAAAATGCTACTATCATGGAAAGGTGTTAATTTCACCGAATACAAAATTGACGGTGACGAAACAGCTAGAACAATCATGGCAGAACGCGCCGACGGTCGCCGTAGCGTCCCCCAAATTTTTATTAATAATCAACATATTGGTGGTTGTGATGACCTGTATCAATTAGATGCAAAAGCTCAACTTGACCCTCTGTTATTTCAGGTGACAGGTGACAGGTGACAGGTGACAGTGAAGAGGGGACAGGTGACAGGTTACAGGTGACAGGTTACAGGTGACAGGTTACAGGGAACAGACAAGAGAGAGAATTAATGACAACTGACAACTGACAACTGACAACTGACAACTGACAACTGACAACTGACAACTGACAATTCATGCTTGAACACCCAGAATATTTAAAACATCGAAAATGGATGAATCACGCTCTGGAATTGGCACGAGTGGCTGGTGATGCTGGTGAAGTTCCTGTGGGGGCTGTGATTGTTGATATGAATAATCAATTGGTTGCTGTGGGTGAAAATCGCAAAGAGCGAGATCAAGATCCTACTGCACACGCAGAAATTATGGCGATTCGGGCTGCTAGTCAAGTTTTACAAAGTTGGCGCTTGCATCAATGTACTTTATATGTCACTCTAGAACCCTGTCCGATGTGTGCCGGTGCTATAGTTCATGCCCGATTAGGAAAATTGATCTATGGCGTGGACGATACCAAAACTGGTGCTATTCGTACTGTTATTAACATCCCTGATCACCCAGCATCTAATCACCGAGTGAAAGTGGTGGGGGGTATTCTAGAATCAGAATGTCGAGAACAATTACAAAGTTGGTTTGTTACCCAACGTCAGCAAAAATAACAGACACAGATCAAACTGTCCAAATGGAAAAACACAAATTACCCAAGAAAATCTACGGTGGACATAATCAAGTTTGTGTCATCTTTTATTCGCCAAAAAATCAGCCACCGTCATGATCAAATCATACTTTGCTTCTACTAACCGCCATTCTCAAACTAGAAATACGCCGGTAAATCCTCACCTCGACTCCCCTCGGCAACCTTCGGTGCTTCAGAATACCTCGCGGGTTTCGCCTTTGTTAATCCGTGTTGCTTATCTTCTAGGACACTACATAGTTTTGCCATCTTTCTTTGGGCATATTAAGGTGACTGGAAGAGAAAATATTCCTACAAGTGGACCGGTAATTCTTGCCCCTACCCATCGTTCCCGCTGGGATTCCTTGGTTTTGCCCTATGCTACTGGTCGTTGTGTGACGGGTAGAGATATGCGATTTATGGTAACGAGTAATGAATGTCAAGGGTTGCAAGGTTGGTTTGTGCTGCGAATGGGTGGTTTTCCTGTGAATATTGAACGTCCGGCGATCGCAACTCTCCGGCATACAGTAGAGTTAATGCAGCAGGGGGAAATGTTAGTTATTTATCCCGAAGGTGGCATTCATCGTGATGGTCAACTTCATCCCCTGAAGCCGGGAATCGCTCGTTTAGCTGTGACTGCTGAATCTACCTATCCAGGATTAGATATTAAGGTTATCCCTGTCGGTATCCACTACAGTGAACCCTATCCTAATTGGGGTACTGATGTGAATATTCATATTGGTGAACCTATCAAAGCCGCAGATTATATGAATGGTAATTTAAAGCAAGAGGCCAAAAGGCTGACAGCAGATTTAACCCATAAATTAAAACAATTAAGTCATCAAGAAGTAAAAATTAGCGATCGCATCTTCATAGAAATTCATAATTGAGAGGAGTTCAGAAGAATGAAGAATGAAGAATGAAGAATGAAGAATGAAATTTCTCCCCTACTCCCCTACTCCTGTCTCTTATA
>NZ_JADEWA010000355.1:0-5762 GCF_015207865.1 Dolichospermum sp. LEGE 00246 | reverse complement strand
GGGTTGGGGGTGGGGTTCTTGTACCTCATAACACCAGGAAGTGCTGTATATTGCAGTTAAAATTAATTTATATCGCACTCTACAGCTATGGAAGTCATAGCAAATCAAATTGTCATAAGAATACTCAGTAAGCGGGAAACTCAGTGTCTTCAAACCTGAGAGGGAAGCGACTCGTGCGGTTTTAACCCCCTTAAATATTTTCTCATTACCGCCTTGGAGTTGGCAAATTCGGGGTACTCTTGTGATGTACTTTCAACGGGACAATTACCGATTCAAATTTCCCAACTCTGTACGCATAATGTTTTGCTCCGAAGAGCCTCCCTTTCGGGGTGATGTTAGCCTCGTCAATGTTTTAAGAGCTTTTTAGACTTGCAACACTGTTTCAGTGACTTTAAAACTGTTTAATTGCAAATGACAGAGCAGGGAACTAGCTTCGCATTCCGGGGTGTCGTGACTCAAAAAACGTAGTCAGTGAAGACTTAGACTGGTCAGTACAGTTTGCAATTTCTTACAAGCTCATTCCCTTTAGGGCTGAGTTACTGACACTACATTATCGTATAATATCCCATTATACAGCAAACTGCAAAAAAGAAAACCAAGGGCAATTAACATTTGGGTATTTGCTAGAAGCCCTGCCTGTAAAGTTATGTTACCGGAACTAGGGCTGCTATGTTGAAAGAATATCATAAAGTGTTCAGTCCTTTACTTTTTGCAGTAAAATGGATCTCTGCTGAAAGACATTCACACGCATTTGTGTCTGAATGATATCTATTCAGAATATGATCGTGTTTCGTCAACAGCGAGTGAACTTAGGTCGGGATAACCGATCCTATACCCCGTAGAAGTAAATGTCTAGACTTGTCTAGTATTTAGATAGCAGATTAAAATACCAGAAAAATAGAAACAACGCATGAAAGTTACCCAGGAAAAACTTCCCGCCAGTCAAATTGGTTTACAAATAGAAATTACACCGGAAATTACCAAACAAAAATACGAGCAAGCTATTAGAAAATTAACTAATACCGCAAATATTCCTGGGTTTCGCAAAGGCAAAGTCCCCCGGCAAATATTAATACAACGTATTGGTAATCTTCGCGTCAAAGCAACCGCCCTAGAAGAAATGCTGCAAGAAGGCATTGACCAAGCAATTAAACAAGAAGCAATTAGCGCTCTTGGTCAGCCCCAACTAAGTTCTTCCTTTGATGATTTAATTGTCAATTATGAACCAGGAAAACCCCTGACCTTTACCGCTTCTGTGGATGTCTTCCCAGAAGTCAAGTTAAACCAATACACTGGTTTAGAAGTTAAAGCGGAGGAAATCAAGTATGATCCTACCCAAGTAGATACAGTTATTGAAGCGCAAAGAGAAAAATCAGCAACTTTAGTTCCTGTAGAAGGACGTGCTGCCCAAATTGGTGATATGGCAGTGATTGACTTTAAGGGTGTAATTGCCAAAACTGAAGGGGATGATCCTGACAGTGAACCCAAACCAATTCCCGGTGGAGAAGGAACTGATTTTCAAGTTGAGTTACAAGAAGATAAGTTTATTCCCGGTTTTGTCTTGGGTATAGTGGGCATGAACCCTGGAGAAACCAAAGAAGTATCTGCTCAATTCCCAGATCCTTATGGTAACGAAGAGTTATCTGGTAAAGTAGCTTTGTTTACTATTACCCTTAAAGAAATTAAAACCAAAGAACTACCCGAATTGGACGACGATTTTGCCCAATCAGTCAGCGACTTCGAGACCTTAGAAGAATTGCGGGCATCCTTAGAAGAACGGTATCAAAAAGAAGCCGCAGATAAAACCAAAGAAAATCAGCAAGAAGCGTTAGTCAAAGAACTACTCAACCATGTCGAAATAGATTTGCCGACAACACTGATTGATCAAGAAATTGATGCTATGCTGTCACAGACGGCAATGAAGTTGTCCGAGCAAGGAATAGATGTCAAAAAGCTATTCACCCAAGAAATTATTCCCCAATTACGTGATAGATCCAAGCCTGAAGCTATAGAACGTCTCAAACGGACGCTATCTTTACAAGAAATTGGCAAACGTGAATCTATTGAAGTGGCAACGGTAGAAGTGCAAGCTAGAGTCGCCCTATTGATGGCAGAATATCCTGATCAAGATTTGGATGAAAATAGATTGCGTGGAGTGGTTAAAGAAGAACTTCTAACCAAAAAAATCCTTGATTGGTTGCTAGAACGTTCATCTGTGGAACTAGTAGCGGAAGGTTCTCTAAGTGCGGCGGAACCAGCCGAAAGCACTGAAGCACTTCAGGAAGCAGAAACCAGTAATCCTGAGTAACAGGATAGGTGACAGGTGACAGGTGACAGGTGACAGTAAAGAGGCAAGAGGCACAAGTTCTTTTACTCCTGACTCCTGACTCCTGAATTCTGCCATATAGGGCATAATGGTTAACAGTTCACAATTTCATGCCATTTATTTTTAAATATTCTAGTATGCTTGTATCGCAGTCGGGAAATTACCCAATCAACAGCTTGAGTCCTATTGGTACTAGTGGCAGTTCTAGCAGCCCTAGTAATATTGTGCCAATGGTGGTAGAACAGTCTGGGATGGGAGAAAGGGCATTTGATATCTACTCCCGCTTACTCCGCGAGCGGATTATTTTTTTGGGAACTCCCATAGATGATGTTGTAGCTAATTCTATTGTTGCCCAATTACTTTTTCTCGATTCTGAAGACGCGGAAAAGGATATTCAATTGTACATTAATTCTCCTGGTGGCTCTGTCTACGCGGGTATGGCAATCTATGATACAATTCAACAAATACGTCCCGATGTTGTAACTATCTGTTTTGGGCTGGCAGCGAGCATGGGGGCTTTTTTATTAACATCTGGAACTGCCGGAAAGCGGATGTCTTTACCTGACTCCCGGATTATGATTCACCAACCCCTGGGTGGCGCTCAAGGACAAGCTATTGACATTGAAATTCAAGCGCGAGAAATTCTTTACATTAAGGGCGAATTAAATCAACTAATGGCCAAGCATACTGGTCAACCCTTGGAGAGAATTGAGGCTGATACCGAGCGCGACTTTTTCATGTCAGCAGAAGAGGCGAAGAATTATGGTTTGATCGATCAGGTCATTTCTAGACAAAATCTTCCCACAGCAGGGTAAATCGTCGTCATTCTGAAATAAGAGGCTGATATGTCTAAGTACGACTCCCATTTAAAATGTTCATTTTGTGGCAAGTCTCAAGAGCAGGTACGTAAATTAATCGCAGGTCCGGGAGTCTACATCTGCGATGAGTGCGTTGACTTGTGTAATGAAATCCTCGATGAGGAATTGTTGGATACTAGTGCTGCGGCTGCATCACAACCGGCGCAAAAGTCAGAACCAACTGAAAAACGTCGTACCAGTTCGTCTAATATCTCGTTTAATCAAATCCCTAAACCGAGAGAGATTAAAAATTATTTAGACGAACACGTTATCGGCCAAGATGAAGCCAAAAAGGTGCTATCTGTGGCTGTTTACAACCATTATAAGCGATTGGCTATTCTTCAGTCTAAGGTTAATGCCAAGGCTGGGACAGATGATGCCATCGAACTACAAAAGTCCAATATTTTACTGATTGGACCAACTGGTTGCGGTAAGACTCTATTGGCACAAACTCTGGCGAAAATCCTGGATGTTCCCTTTGCTGTTGCTGATGCTACAACCCTGACGGAAGCTGGGTATGTGGGTGAGGATGTGGAAAATATCCTGTTGCGTCTGTTGCAGGTGGCAGATTTGGATGTGGAGGAGGCTCAACGGGGTATTATCTACATTGATGAAATTGATAAAATCGCCCGGAAGAGTGAAAATCCCTCAATTACCAGAGATGTTTCTGGGGAAGGGGTACAGCAAGCTTTATTGAAAATGTTGGAGGGGACTATTGCTAATGTTCCACCCCAGGGCGGACGTAAGCACCCATATCAAGATTGTATCCAAATTGATACGAGCAATATTTTGTTTGTCTGTGGTGGCGCTTTTGTCGGTTTAGAAAAAGTTGTAGATCAGAGAGTTGGGAAAAAGTCAATTGGCTTTGTGCAACCAGGTGATGTGCAAACTAAGGAAAAACGGGCTGCTGATACCTTACGTCATCTGCAACCAGATGATTTGGTGAAATTTGGCATGATTCCTGAGTTTATTGGTCGGATTCCCATGGTGGCTGTGGTTGATCCTTTGGATGAGGATGCGCTGATGGCAATTCTAACTGAACCACAGAGTGCTTTGGTGAAACAGTACCAAAAACTGCTGAATATGGATAATGTCCAGTTGGATTTTAAACCAGAGGCGTTAAAGGCGATCGCTCAAGAGGCTTATCGGCGCAAAACTGGAGCGCGGGCTTTACGCGGTATTGTGGAAGAGTTGATGCTGGATGTAATGTATGAGTTACCCTCTCGCAAGGATGTGACTCGCTGTACTATTACTAAGGAAATGGTGGAAAAACGTTCTACTGCTGAACTGATAGTACATCCTTCTTCTTTACCTAAACCAGAGTCGGCTTAAAAGTCATTAGTCACTAGTCATTAGTCATTTGGATTTTGACTCTTGACTCTTGATTTTTTAATTTTTAATTCTTAGTTTTTAATTGTGACAATGACTTATATAAATGTTCGGGGTGTAGACCATTATTACGAGTGGATGAAAAAACCATCAAATGTTATGAAACCGGTGATGGTTTTTTTGCATGGTTGGGCTGGTTCAGCGAGATATTGGCAAAGTACGGCTGAGGCTTTATTAGATAATTTTGATTGTTTATTATATGATTTACGGGGTTTTGGTCGTTCTCAATGTCAACCCCAAAATAACGGGAATTTAAGTTATGAATTAACAGAATACGCAGAAGATTTGGCGGTTTTATTAAATGAGTTAAATCTTGATCGTGTTTATGTTAATGCCCATTCTATGGGTGCTTCTATTGCGACTTTATTTTTTAATCGTTATCCCGAAAAAGTTGCCAAGGGAATTTTAACTTGTAGCGGTATTTTTGAATATGATGAAAAAGCTTTTTCTGCTTTTCATAAATTTGGTGGTTATGTGGTGAAATTCCGCCCGCAGTGGTTAAGTAAAATTCCTTTGGCTGACAAAATGTTTATGGCTAGATTTTTACATCGTCCTATTCCTAAAGCGGAAAGTCAGGCTTTTTTAGAAGATTTTGTTAATGCCCATTATGAAGCGGCTTTAGGGACTATCTATACTTCTGTGAGTAAGGAACAAGCGGAAACAATGCCGGAAGAATTTGCAAAATTAACTATACCAACTTTGCTGATTGCTGGGGAACATGACATTATTATTCCAGCTAAATTGGGGAAAACGGCGGCGGCTTTAAGTGATAATGTTCAATTAAATATTATTCCCAATACGGCGCATTTTCCGATGTTGGAAGACTCAGAAACTTATTTAGCAATAGTCAAAGAGTTTTTAAGTTGTTCGTAATTGGTAGAATCAGATCGAATCAGATCCCCGACTTCTCTAAGAAGTCGGGGATCTTTATTTATATGTGTGTTATTTTAGAGTCAGAGAAAGAACAATGTCCTTATTCGCTGGAACAATTGTTAGATATTGATTATTTACCTACAGCAAATTGTCATCAAACCCGGAACAAGAACTCCACCCCCAACCCCCTCCAGTATCAAAAGCTTATCCTTTTCTTCCCCCCGCTGCGGGGGGATTGAGGGAGGTGCGATGAGGGGGCTAAGATGTACCTTATATGATTGGAAATCGCTGTAACTGAGTTAGAGAAATAATTAAAT
>NZ_JADEWA010000354.1:0-5774 GCF_015207865.1 Dolichospermum sp. LEGE 00246 | reverse complement strand
GTGTATAAGAGACAGCCCTACTCCCCTCCTCCCTGTTCCCTCTCTTTTTCCCAAAGTTTCAGCAAATCGGGACGACGGGAAGCTGTGCGCTGAATTTGTTGTTGAAAACGCCAACGAGCGATCGCTGCATGATTACCACTTAGTAGCACATCTGGGACTTGCCAACCACGAAAATTTGCCGGACGAGTGTACTGGGGAAAATCCAACAAATATTCCTCAAAACTTTCCGTCTTCAGCGATTCCTCCTTACCCACAGTTCCCGGAAGCAGACGCACCACACCATTGATCAAAACCATCGAAGGAATTTCTCCCCCTGTCAGGATAAAATCCCCCAAAGAAATCTCCCGATTCACCAAATTTAGCACCCTGTCATCTACCCCTTCATAATGACCACAGATCACAACCAACTGGTCGTAATTCGTGGCTAATTCGCGCAGCAAGGGCTGGTTCATTGGTTGTCCCTGGGGACTCATCAAAATCACATCTCGACGGGGTAAAATCGGCAAAGACTCCACAGCCGCAAAAATCGGTTCTGGCTTCATCAACATTCCCACACCACCACCATAGGGTTGATCATCCACCTTATGGTGCTTATCCGTAGTGAAATCTCTAGGATTAACTAAATGCACTTGAGCAATCTGTTTAGCTAAAGCCTTAGCCAACAAACCAGAATTGAGGATTGATGTAAAACAGTCAGGAAAAAGTGTAACTATATCAAAACGCACAGTAATTCGGATTCGATAGAACTAATTTTAAGGGTAGATACTTAGCCAATACCATAACTGATAACCTAGCATGGATTCAGGACTCAGAAGTCAGGAGTCAGGAGTATGGCTAACGCCACGCTGCGCTATCAGGAGGTAGGGGCGCAGGGACTGCGCCCATTCAGGAGTTCAGGAGTCAGGAGAAGAAATAATAAAGAAGGAAGTTTCTCTCTTCTTACCTCTTGCCTTTTTTGTCAGTCATAGAAAAACTAAAAATCTACCAACAGTGCCTAAAAATACCAAGATTCTTAATTTCTTAGTGAGATCAAAAGTTTTTCTAATTACTTAATTTATGTTTAAATATTGTCACTACTAAATTTAAATTAATAATCCCACCAAAGTTAACAACTTCCGGGATACATCCAACCAGCCTCAGAAGTAAGAGTGTCAAGACCGACTAAATCCTAAGTCCAGAAGGGAATTATAGTTAATTTAGCACTATGAAAGCCATCTGGAAAAAGTAGATAGGTAAAAAACAAGATGTTGGCCATGAGAACGACGGACATGAGAAAATTGAGGCATCGTGTGCGTCAAGCAGTGTCCTCTCATCAAACCTGAAGTTGTTGACTCCCTCAAGCAGAAACACAATGCCGCAGTTAGAAGTTAAATCGCTGGAAATGAGGACACCCCAAGCTACTAAAACCGCCGTACTAGTTATCGGAGGCGCAGAAGATAAAGTTCATGGACGTGAAATTCTAAGAACTTTTTTTGTTCGTGCTGGTGGTAACAAGGCGTATATTACAATAATTCCATCAGCCTCCCGTGAGCCTGCCATTATCGCTGGTAGGTACGTTCGCATTTTTGAAGAAATGGGTGCGGAAAAGGTTGAGATATTAGACATTCGGGAACGGGAACAATGCGAAAATCCTGAGATTAAAGCATCCCTCGAAGCCTGTAGTGGTGTCTTCTTAACCGGAGGAGACCAACTGCGCCTTTGTGGAGTCCTGTCCGACACACCAGCAATGGAAATTATCCGCCAGCGGGTGAGAGCCGGACAACTGACTTTGGCAGGAACAAGTGCTGGAGCAGCCGTGATGGGACATCACATGATCGCAGGTGGTGGTAGTGGTGAAACACCCAATCGTTCCCTAGTGGACATGGCAACAGGCTTAGGATTCATTCCTGAAGTTGTCGTTGACCAACATTTCCATAACCGGAATCGGATGGGACGACTTGTTAGTGCGATCGCCGCTCACCCAGATAGATTAGGCATTGGGATAGATGAAGATACCTGTGCCGTATTTGAACGCGATGGTTGGCTACAAGTTATGGGCAAAGGCAGCGTCACTATTGTTGATCCTACCGAACTTACCCACACTAATGAACCCAATGTTAGTGCTAACCAACCCCTGACAGTACATAATTTAAGACTACATATCCTTAGTTACGGAGATCGCTTCCATCTTTACCAACGTACTGTTTTACCTGCTGTGCATCGCATCTCTAGCTGACGATGTAGAAGATATAGAGCATATCAGGTAACACTGATTTGACCGCATCTTGATTTCTTCTTCTAGAGTTTAGATCAATTCCATCTAAGAAGGAAAAACTGCTTCAAATGCCAAATTTAGCGGTCAATTCCAGCAAAAAACTAGAATTTTGGTTACGAATCTCCATCTACCTATTCCCATGAGAATCCTCAAGATCCAGACCTTACGCGGCCCAAATTACTGGAGCATTCGACGGCATAAACTGATCGTTATGCGCCTAGACTTAGACAAACTTGCCGAAACCCCCTCAAATGAAATACCTGGCTTTTATGAAGGACTAGTAGAGGCACTGCCAAGTCTAGAGGGTCACTACTGCTCCCCAGGCTGTCGTGGTGGTTTTCTAATGCGGGTGCGAGAAGGCACCATGATGGGTCATATAGTGGAACACGTAGCCTTAGAACTCCAGGAATTAGCGGGAATGCACGTAGGTTTCGGTCGCACCCGTGAAACCGTCACACCTGGTATTTACCAAGTAGTGATTGAGTACCTAAACGAAGAGGCGGGTCGCTATGCAGCCCGGTCAGCAGTCAGGCTATGTCAAAGTATTATTGACCGGGGACGTTATCCCAAAGCCGAACTAGAGCAAGACGTTCAAGACCTCAAAGACTTTTGGCGTGATGCTTCACTAGGACCTTCCACAGAAGCCATTATCAAAGAAGCGGAGAAAAAAGGTATTCCTTGGATGCCTTTACCAGCTAGATTCTTAATCCAATTGGGCTATGGTATCCACCAAAAACGGATTCAAGCCACAATGACCAATAACACAGGCATTCTTGGTGTAGAACTAGCCGGTGATAAAGAAGCTACTAAACGAATTCTCGATGCCAACGGCGTACCAGTCCCCAGAGGTACAGTCATCAATTTCTTTGATGATTTAGAAGAAGCCATTGAATATGTTGGTGGTTATCCCATCGTGATTAAGCCTTTAGACGGTAATCATGGACGAGGAATCACCATTGATATCCGCAACTGGGAAGACGCAGAAGCAGCTTATGAAATGGCTCGACAAGTCTCTCGCTCAATCATTGTTGAGCGATACTATGTGGGAAGAGATCATCGAGTATTAGTAGTTAATGGCAAAGTAGTTGCTGTAGCAGAGAGAATTCCTGCTCATGTCGTGGGTAATGGCAAATCTACAATTACAGAACTAATTGAAGAAACAAACCTTGACCCTAAACGTGGTGACGGACATGATAACGTCTTGACTAAAATCGAACTAGACCGTACCAGCTATCAACTTCTAGATAGACAAGGGTACACCATCAACAGTGTGCCACCCCAGGGAGCAATTTGTTACTTAAGAGCTACAGCTAACTTAAGTACAGGTGGTAGTGCTGTAGATCGCACAGACGAAATTCACCCAGAAAATCGCTGGTTAGCACAACGGATAGTCAGAATTATCGGCTTAGATGTAGCTGGTATAGATATCGTGACTTCAGATATTAGCCGTCCCTTAAGAGAATTAGACGGTGTAATTGTTGAAGTCAATGCTGCCCCTGGTTTCCGAATGCACGTTGCCCCCAGCATTGGCATCCCCCGCAATGTCGCCGGCGCAGTCATGGATATGCTGTTCCCCAACGAACAATCTAGCCGCATTCCTATACTTTCAGTTACAGGTACGAATGGTAAAACCACCACAACTCGCCTGTTAGCTCATATTTATAAGCAAACTGGTAAGGTTGTCGGCTACACAACTACAGATGGTACTTATATCGGTGATTTCTTAGTAGAATCGGGAGATAATACAGGTCCTCAAAGCGCCCATGTTATCCTTCAAGATCCGACCGTAGAAGTAGCCGTATTGGAATCGGCTCGCGGTGGCATTCTCCGCTCTGGGTTGGGTTTTGAAAATGCTAATGTAGGTGTAGTATTAAATGTGTCCGCTGACCATTTAGGCATCGGTGATATAGATACTATTGAGCAATTAGCCCATCTCAAAAGCGTAGTTGCTGAAGCTGTTTTCCCTGATGGTTATACGGTACTCAATGCCGATGATCACCGGGTTGCTGCTATGGCAGAAAAAACTAAGGCGAACATTGCCTACTTTACCATGAATCCAGACTCAGATCTGGTACGGAAACATATCCAACAAGGTGGAGTAGCCGCAGTCTATGAACATGGTTATCTGTCCATTGTCAAAGGTGATTGGACGCACCGCATCGAAAGGGCAGAAAATATCCCCTTGACAATGGGTGCAAGAGCGCCATTTATGATTGCTAATGCTTTAGCCGCTAGTTTGGCAGCTTTTGTTCAGGATGTCACCATTGAGCAAATTCGCGCTGGTTTAAGAGGCTTTCGTGCTTCCGTAAGTCAGACCCCAGGACGGATGAATTTGTTTAATTTGGGTAAATACCATGCTTTGGTAGATTATGCCCACAATGCTGCTAGTTACGAGGCTTTGGGGTCATTTGTCCGTAATTGGACAACGGGACAGCGCATTGGTGTAATTGGTGGTCCGGGCGATCGCCGTGACAAAGACTTTGTTACTCTAGGTAGATTATCAGCAAATATCTTTGACTACATCATTGTTAAAGAAGATGATGATACTAGGGGTAGACCTCGTGGTTCAGCTTCAGATTTGATTGTCGAAGGCATTACCCAAGTGAAGCCTAATTACCGCTTTGAATCAATTTTGGATGAAACCACAGCTATTAACAAAGCCTTAGATATGGCTACTGATGGTAGTTTGGTAGTAGTTTTGCCAGAAAGCGTAAATCGGGCTATTAAGTTAATTAAGGTACGAGGTGTACAGGAAGAAATCCAGCCTCAGCAATCAATTAACAATGATTCCCAAAATGGGATAGCACCTTCTTCTGTAGTTAATACGCTGATTTAGCTTAAACAGTAGAAGCCTCTCACCTACCCGATAGGGCGATGAGGAATGAACACTTTCTTGATTTTTTTTTCAAATATTTGATATAATTTTCAACAGTAGGTGTAACTCAATTAAATGCTGAAAAGCAGCCTATCAAAAAAGTTAAAAATTATCTCAAAAAGTCCCTAGTGCTTATGGCTTTAAATCTCGGTTAATGTCTTCATAGAAGAGTCGCCGAGAAGCCCACACTCACCTATTCGCGCAAGCGTGCCGCAAGGCACAAGGGAGTGTGTGGAGTATGCCAAAAGCATATTTTGTTTGTAAATTTCCCTCAGACTAATTCATAATTTAATAATTTAAGTCTGGGGGTTAATTAATATTAGGTAAGATTTAGCCAAAATCTTTATTGATAATAATAACACAGGCATATTATTTAGTATTTTGCCTATAAAATAGAATATGGGTGGGAACCAGGGGGAACGCATCTAAAAGTATTAATTATCTGTCTCGATCTTTTCTAATCATTTCTTTCGTTTTCCTTTAGGTTGATACTTCGCACCTCTGAGAAAATCACCTAAATCTGAATTTTTGCTAATGTCATAGTTACCTTCATCAAACTTATCCTTTAATTCTTTTTTATATTTATCAAGTTCTTGTGGTACAGAACTTTTAGATAAAATATAGGTTTTTGCAGTAAAACTTAAT
>NZ_JADEWA010000353.1:0-5801 GCF_015207865.1 Dolichospermum sp. LEGE 00246 | reverse complement strand
GTTGGGGAGGTTGGGGAGGTTGGGGCGCAGGGACTGCGCCCTTTCTCACCGAGTCAGGAGGAAGAATTAGAGGGACGCAAGAATAATGTTAAATCTGGAAATTTTTAAGTTTTTCTAGGCTTTTATAAAGTAATTTATTCCCTCTACCAACATTGTTTCGATAATATCAGCCGCTTTTTTTAAACCGCCGCTTTTTTTTAAAGTATCTGATATCCGATTCGTGGCTTCTTGATAAGTAGAATCAGCAAGTAAACTATTAATTTTTCTCGTTACTTCATTACTATCAAATTTTTGTTTATTTAACTTTAAAGCAACTCCAATATCTACAAGACGAGCCGCATTATAATGTTGATCTCCAAAAAAAGGTAGAGCTAATATTGGTTTAGAAAAATACAAAGATTCGTTAATACTATTCATACCACAATGACTCACAAAAAGTACAACGTTGGCATGGGAAAGAACTGCTTGTTGAGGAACAAAATTTTCGATACGAAAAGAATCTGGCAAATCGGAAATATGATGATGTTGGTTTGCTGGTAAAGACCATAAAACTTTTAATTTAGTATTTTTTAACCCCGTTAATAAGGCTTTAAACTGCCATTTTTCAATATTTACAAGCGTACCAAAAGCAACATATATAATGCCATTTGTTCCTTGTTTATCGTCTAACCATTGACTTAAAGAAGAACTAAGAGATGGAGGTGTTTTCGGAAAAATTGGCCCTACCATTTGTACCCAAGAAGGTAATTCTCTAGAAATTTCAATGCCAAAAGATGTCCCGACTATGATTAAATTTTTATCGTAAAGATTATTTAACTTTTTATTATTAGTATAACTTTGGCGCACTTGATTCTGTTTATTAGTATTAATTATAACATCAGGTAGGGATAAAATTGGACTGAGAAAATTAAGACAGCGTTCCCATAAGTTCATGTTCATAGAATAAGATGTCCCGAACTGTGGATCTTTGCTACTTTTTTTGACAAAATTGCCTAAAAATCTAGTTTGAATAACATAAGGTATATTCATTTGTTGGGCTAAATCCATTGCTGGAATCACAGCACGATCAATAATTAATAGATCAGGATGATATTTTTCAAAAATAGGAATTAAACTTTTATACATGGGAGCATATAACTTGATAAAGTGTTGCCACATCATATTTTCACCACGTAAATTGTTTTTCTCTTGAGAAACATTTCCCCATAAATTTTCTGGTTGATTATCATTGTTATTTTCTGTTTCAGTTAGCCTAATTTCCCAAGGAATAAATTCAGCACCAGTTGTAGCTATCCAGTTCTTGGCAACTTCAGAAATAACAAATTTAACTGGATATCCTCGTTCAACTAGTTCTTGGGCGATCGCTATCATTTGATTGGTGTGTCCCCTTAATGGTAGGGAAACAAACATGATATTTTTTTTCATTGTTTTTAACTAAGTAGGTTGGCGTTGAAAATTGTCGTTATGGCAAGGGAACAGGGAACAGGGAACAGATAAGAACCTAAAGTTTCAGAATTTAAGGGACTTCCAATTAAAAAAATACCCAAAAATTTCTTGTGGTGCGGGACGAAAAGCCTGCTAATTATCAAGGACAGGCAAGGATGCCCATCCCACAAAATTGGGTAATTTATTTTTTGGTGTTCCCTAAAGCTAAGTTAAAAAAGGATGTTTTTAAAAGATGCGTAGCACGAAGTATAAAGCGTCCTTGCTTACATCTTACTATGAGTAAGGGTGGGTTTCTCCTGACTCCTGCTGTAAATCTTAAAGGTTAAAAATAGGCGAACCAAGGGTTATAATATGCGAATTATACCTAATTTCAGGGAACTTTTGTTCAACTTCAAAAAATGCCTAGTATAAATTTTGACCCCAAACCTAAAATCTCGATTATTCTATCTACCTACAATCGAGCAGAATACTTAAATGATTGCATAAATAGTGTGCTTCAACAAACTTTTCAGGATTTTGAATTAATCGTAGTTGATGATGGTAGTCAAGATCATACTTTTGAAATTGTCAATGGTTACTTACAAAAATTTAACAATATTCGTTATCTTAAACATCAAAATCGGAAATTAGCTTATGCCAGAAATGCGGGTATTCAAGCATCTTTTGGCGACTATATCACATTTCTTGACAGTGACGATACCTATAAACCCAATCATCTAGAGTCACGGTGGGAATTTATGCAAGCTAATCCAGAGATTGATTTGATTGTAGGTGGATGTGAAATTGCAGAAGAATTTTTTGTTGCTGATTATTTCCAACCTGATCAAGTAATTAACATTAGAGAGTGTATTGCGGGGGCAACATTTTTCGGAGAAAGACGCATATTTTTTGAATTAAAGGGATTTAATAATATTGCTTACGGAGAGGATGTTGATTTATGGGAGCGGGCGGAAAAAATCTTCAAAACTCATAAAATCAAAGAACCAGAAACCTATGTCTATACTAGAGCAGAAGATAGTATCACCAAAGTTTTTCTAGATGAAATTTCCTCTGCTAATTAACATATCCACTATCTAACTTTTGGGGTGAAATTGATAAGAAGATGGCAGTATTTGCCAATGTTTGCAGTTAGAGTTTTAAGTTGATTTTTTAAGCTGCATCTATAAAATATTCTGGATATTTTTATTTAGATAAGTTATTTTTAGATGCAATTAATTAATCGGATTTGTAAATTGTCGGCAATTATCTAGTCTATTTATGTAAGTTGGAGATTGACTATTTTGGAAGATTAGATAGTATTTGTGCGAATCGGGCGACAATATGTTAGAATTATAGCAAAATATGACAACTATTCAAAGTTAATTTGACATAATTTTGTCTTTTGTCAAGTTGAAAGCTAAAATCTACATTTTTTTGGAGTTTTCGAGTTTATGACAACCTCACAGGAGAGGATTATCCCGACGGATTTGCGAGGTGAAATGTCGCGGTCTTATCTAGAATACGCCATGAGCGTGATTGTAGGTCGGGCGCTGCCAGATGCTAGGGATGGACTCAAACCTGTGCATCGTCGCATCCTCTATGCCATGCACGAACTGGGTTTACTACATGATCGCCCCTTCAGGAAATGCGCCCGTGTGGTCGGGGAAGTGCTGGGTAAATATCACCCTCACGGTGACACGGCAGTGTATGATGCCCTGGTGCGGATGGCGCAGGATTTTTCCATGCGATCGCCTCTCATCAGTGGACATGGTAACTTTGGTTCAGTGGACAATGATCCGCCGGCGGCAATGCGGTACACAGAATGTCGTCTGCACGCCTTAACTAGTGTTGCCCTCCTCCAAGATATTGAAGCCGAAACCGTAGACTTTGCCGATAACTTCGATGGTTCTCAACAAGAACCCACAGTTTTACCCTCCCGCATTCCCCAACTGCTGTTAAATGGTTCTTCGGGAATTGCTGTGGGAATGGCGACAAATATTCCTCCGCATAACTTGGGAGAATTGATTGATGGATTAGTAGCCCTAATTCACAATCCCGAAATCACTGATATGCAGCTAATGCAGTATATTCACGGTCCCGACTTCCCGACTGGGGCGCAGATTTTGGGGGTGAGTGGCATTAAAGAAGCTTACACCACTGGACGCGGTTCAATTACCATGCGGGGTGTTGCCAATATTGAAACCCTTACCCAACGCAACCGTCCAGAACGGGAAGCAATCATCATTACCGAATTGCCTTACCAAACCAATAAAGCGGCATTAATTGAAAAAATTGCCGAATTGGTGAATGATAAACGCATTGATGGTATCTCCGATATCCGGGACGAGAGCGATCGCGACGGCATGAGAATCGTTATAGAATTAAAACGAGATGCCTATCCCCGCGTCGTTTTAAATAACCTTTATAAACAAACCCCCCTTCAAGCCAATTTTGGGGCAAATATGTTGGCACTAGTCAACAGTGAACCCCAAACCCTGAACCTCAAACGTTTCCTCAGCGTCTTCCTAGATTTCCGCATTCTCTCCATTGAACGCCGGACTCGCTATGAACTAAGGAAGGCACAGGAACGAGATCACCTATTGCAAGGTTTATTAATTGCCCTATCACGATTAGATGCAATTATTGTTTTAATTCGTCATGCACCGGACGCACCCACAGCCAAAGGGGAATTAATCACCACTTACGGACTGTCGGAAGTGCAAGCAGACGCAATTTTGCAAATGCAACTACGCCGATTAACAGCCCTAGAAGCTGATAAAATTCGCCTCGAACACGACGATTTACAACTTAAAATTAGCGATTTAGAGGATATTTTAGCCAGACGGGAACGGGTGCTAGAAATCATTCAAACGGAAATCAGTCAAATTAAAACCAGCTTTGCCACACCCCGGAGAACAGTAATTACTCATGGGGAAGGAGACATAGATGATATTGACTTAATTGCTAATGAAAAGGCAATTATTCTTGTCACCGAACAAGGTTACATCAAACGGATGCCGGTTAACACCTTTGAATCTCAAAGCCGCGCCACCAGAGGCAAAGCCGGGGCAAAAGTCAAAGATGATGATACCATCGAGCATTTCCTCACCTGCTGCGACCATGATAGTATTTTATTCTTTAGCGATCGCGGAGTCGTCTACTGCCTGAGAGCATATCAAATTCCCGTGAGTTCGCGCACCAGTCGCGGCACACCCATTGTGCAAATGTTGCCCATTCCCAAAGAAGAAAAAATTACCTCCATTGTCCCCGTAGACGAATTTAGCAGCGAAGAATATCTCGTCATGCTCACCAAAGGCGGTAACATCAAAAAAACTGTCCTAGAAGCATTTAGCCACATTCGCGCCAACGGATTAATTGCCATATCCTTAGAAGAAGGCGACCAACTGCGCTGGGTCAGAAGAGCCAGAGTTGAAGACAGCATAATTATCGGCTCACGTCAAGGTATGGCTATTCACTTCCGCTGCACCCATGATCAACTGCGTCCCCTGGGGAGAGCCACTCGTGGTGTAAAATCCATGAAACTCAAAAACAAAGACGAACTCATCGGTATGGATATCCTGCCAGCAGCTATTCTCGACACCTTGGACACAGGTACAGAAGCAGAAATCGAAGAAACTGTAGAAATCGAAAATAGCGAAGAAACCGCAGAAATTCTAGAAATTGTAGAAACCGCAGAAATTGCCGAGATCGAAAATAGTGAAGAAATCGTAGAAGTCACCAACACCAACAGTATTGGACCTTGGGTATTAGTCATTACCATGGGCGGTTATGGTAAGCGCGTTCCCGTTTCCCAATTCCGACTGCAAAACCGTGCTGGACAAGGTTTAATGGCTACCAAATTCAAAAACCGCAAAACCAAAGACAAACTCGCCACCTTAAGAATTGTTAACAGCGACGACGAAATCATGATGGCCACCAATCGTGGTATCATTATTCGTCAAGCCGTCAATGCCATTTCTATTCAATCAAGATCAGCTACTGGAGTTAAAGTGCAGCGTCTAGACGAAGATGATGCCATTACTGGAGTTGCAATTGTTCCCCCCGACACAGGAGATAATGGGGAGCTAGAAGAAGCAGAATAGACAATTAACAATTCACAAGATCCCCGACTTCTCTAAGAAGTCGGGGATCTGAATTCCTTTAGGTACTTTAGGACACTAGGAGATGATCAAACTCGGACAGCAAAAGATATCCAGACTCATTATATATTATACTTTATTTTTTCTCAGTGGCATACTCATGGGAGTAACCGTAGCCCCCATTGGTGCATGGTTTCTAGCCTGGATTGCCCTTGTTCCCTTGTGGCTATTAGTTATTAAATATACATCCAAAACAGATCCCCCTACCCCCTGCCC
>NZ_JADEWA010000352.1:0-5805 GCF_015207865.1 Dolichospermum sp. LEGE 00246 | reverse complement strand
TTAGTCACAGTGAACCACTGCCATACTCCCCAGACGCTCCTAAAAATTTAGTAGAAGTATTACAACGAGCCTCAGAAAATTCAAACAAAGGTATTATCTATATTAAATCTGATGGTAGTGAGACATTTCAATCTTACAGAAAATTATGGCAAGATGCCCAAATCATTTTAGCTGGATTAAGAAAAACAGGACTCAAACCTCAAGACAAAGTAATTTTCCAACTGGAAGATAATCAAGATTTTATCTGTGCTTTTTGGGGTTGTGTTTTGGGTGGTTTTGTTCCAGTACCAGTATCTATTGCTCCCATTTATGAACCAGCCAATAATACAGCCAGTAAATTAAAAAACACCTGGGAGATGTTAGAGAAACCCTTGGTACTAACAAGTGGTTCTTTAGCTGCTGATATTGATGATTTTGCCAGAGGTTTAAACTTAGAAAACTTTAAAATTGTAACCGTTGATGAGTTGCGTCAATGTGAAGCAGATTTAAACATATATGAGAATCAACCCGAAGATTTAGCAATTTTGCTTTTGACTTCTGGCAGCACGGGAATACCCAAGTGTGTGATGTTAAATCATCGCAATATCTTGAGTATGACAACTGGCTTAATTTTAATGGGTCATTTTTCCAGCCAGGAAAGTGTTTTAAACTGGATGCCTTTAGATCATGTGGGTGCGTTAGTTTCTCTGAGTATCATGGCTGCGAGTTTAGGTTGCCAGCAAATTCATGTACATACTGATTTAATTGTACAGAAACCGCTTCACTGGCTAGATTTAATTGATAAACATCAAGCGACAATTAGCTGGTCGCCTAACTTTGCGTTTTCCTTAATTTGTGACCGTGCTGTAGAAATCAATCGCCAGCAATGGGATTTATCTTCTATGAAGTTTATCATCAATGCTGGAGAACCAATTGTTACAAAAACAGCGAGGAATTTCTTAAAACTTCTCAGTCATCATGGTTTACCAACTAATGCTATTCACCCAGCCTTTGGAATGTGTGAAACTTCTTCTGGTATTACCTATTCTGACAGTTTTTCTCTAGAATCTTCCTCAGATCAAACTTCATTTGTAGAATTAGGATTACCAATTGCTGGTGCTGCATTACGGATTGTTGATGAAAACGAACAAATAGTAACCGAAAATACTATTGGGCGTTTACAGGTAAAAGGTGCATCTGTTACTATCGGTTACTATCAAAATCCACAAGCAAACCAAGAAGCTTTTACTACTGATGGTTGGTTTAATACGGGGGATTTAGGCTTTCTAGATCAAGGACGTTTAACCATTACGGGCAGAATCAAAGATGTAATTATCATTAATGGATTAAATTACTATTGTCATGAAATTGAAGCTGCTGTTGAGGAAATGACAGGAGTAGAAGTTTCTTATACAGGTGCTTGTGCAGTCAGACAACCAGGAAGTAATACTGATAAATTAGCTATATTTTTTAATACTTACCTAAATGATGATCAAAGTTTATTAACTCTACTCAAGGAAATTCGCGCTTGTGTTGTGAACAAGGTGAGAATAAATCCTGATTATTTAATTCCAATAGATAAAGACATTATTCCTAAAACCGCTATTGGCAAAATTCAACGTTCTCAACTCAGCCAACGTTTCCAAACAGGTGAATTTAAATCAACTATTAAACGAGTTGATATATTACTAGGCAATAGTAATACCATTCCTAATTGGTTTTACCGTCAAGTATGGAAACCTAAATCACCCATTACTGTTAATTCCTCTTTAACTATTACTAATACAACTCTAGTATTTCTCGATGATTGGGGGTTGGGTGACTATTTATGTCAAACATTGTCAGAAAATAAACTGTCATATATTACCGTTTACCCTGGAAAAGAATTTCAAAAAATCAGTAGTTCTCATTATGTAGTTAATCCCGAAATAGCCAAAGATTATCAACTTTTAATCGAATCCCTAGCAGCAGATAAGATTATTATTGGGCAGATTCTTCATCTTTGGACTTACGATAAATATCAGGAAATTAATAATATTGATAGCTTAGAAAAAGCACAAGCACAGGGAATATATAGTTTATTATTCCTGGTTCAGGCTTTAGCAAAAGTTCAAGGTACTAATAATTATATTCAATTACTATTTATTTCTTCTCATATTCAGTCTATTGCCTCAGATGATCCTATAGCTTATGAGAAATCAACAGTATTAGGACTATTAAAAACTATTCCTCAAGAACTACCTAAACTAAACTGCCGCCACATTGATTTACCTTTTGCGGAAGTTGAAAAAAATGGGTTTTATATTCTCCAAGAAATGCAAATTTCCTCAAAAGAACGAGAGTTAGCATACAGAAATGGACAACGTTTAATTTCTCGCTTAGAACAAGTTGATTTTACCAACACACCTAAATCATCAATTACCTTTCAACAAGAAGGAACTTATTTAATAACCGGGGGACTTGGTGGTATAGGTGTTGAAGTTGCCCGGTATTTGTTAAAACATTACCAAGCTAAATTATTATTAGTTGGGAGAACTCCCCTAAATTCAGAAAAACACATCAAACTCTATCAAGAATTAGCACAGCTTGGGGGTGAAGTAATTTATGAGTCCGTTGATATCTGTGACTTAGAACAGTTGCAAATAATAGTAGAAAAAGCTCAATTTAGATGGGGTGAAAATCTTGATGGTATATTGCATTTAGCTGGAACTTTTCACGAACAACAGGTACTAGAAGAAACGCAGGAAAACTTAGCCGCAATTCTATGTCCTAAATTGTTGGGTGCTTGGGTATTGCATCAGTTAGCAAAAGAGAATCAGGCAAGTATTTTTATTAACTTTTCTTCAGCACACGGTTTTTTTGGTAGCACTGCTGTGGGTGGTTATGCTGCTGCTAATAGTTTTCTCGATAGTTTTACTCATTACCAAAATTCCCCAAATAAATTAACCAATAAATTAACCAGCTATTGTTTCAGTTGGAGTATGTGGGATGATACAGGAATGAGTCAAGGATATCAAATGAAAAATCTGATCCGTGCTAAAGGTTCTTATATCATGTCCTGCTCCCAAGCAATATCTTCTATGCTGGCCAGCTTACACCATCAGCAACATAATTTATTGATCGGTTTAGATGGCAGTAATCAAAATATTCTACGTTGGCAATCATCAACTTTTAATTTACAGAAATTAACCGCCTATTTTACAACTAATACGGGGGAGGTTGTTAAATTACCGGGCTTAAAAGTGCAAGATAATTTTGGCAATGTTTGTATTTATGACTCTGTACAACTGCCAGAAATGCCTTGTTTAGAAAATGGTGAAGTTGATCGTGCTAGACTCATTAAAAGAAGTAACAATCAGGAAAATAGGGAGCAGATTGAACCACGGAACGAGATAGAGTTAAAAATTGCCCAATGTTGGCAACAAGTTTTAAAAGTGACACTTTTAGGAATTCATGATAACTTTTTTGAATTGGGGGGAAATTCTTTACTAGCTGGTCAAGTAATTTCTCGGTTACGGGAAGATTTCTCTTTAGAATTGTCTCTCCAGCGTTTATTGCAAACACCTACTATTGTGGGTTTAGCTCAAACAATTGCAGCAATTCAAACAGTAACTCAAAGTCAGAATACCTTTACTGAAACATCATTACAAGAATACGAAGAGGATTATTTATAAAATGGCTATGGCACAGATACCAAAACCTAGTGATTGACTCACCATTACCGCACTTTTAACCTACATTCCGCACCCCGGTGTCGCAATCGGTTTTTTCTTAATTTCATAACCATCAAATCTTATATTTTGTACCAAACATAATGAATATTGGTAGGCGATAGCGAAGCGCTGCTGCAAGCAGTTCGCAAATTCTCAGTCTCCAAATGACCAATTTTCGTTGTGTATTGTGTAATTAATTAGACGAAAATATTTACAGTCATTGCGAGGGAAGGGAAGCAATCACAACCCTTGCTATTGCTTCATTTCACTTCGTTCCATATGGCTAACGCCACGCAACGCTTACGCAATGATATTGTGTAATTAATTCTGTCTCACTACTTGACAGTTGGAAGTTCCTTAACTGTCTGGTTAACTATGTAAAATATCCTTGTAGTTGACGGCTAAACCTGATAATATTATTTTTAATAACTTAAAATAAAGCAAATATTACAGCAGATTTCGCTCTGATGTGGTGCAAACTTGAACTATAAAACTCTTGTAGTGCGGGCATCTTGCCCGCTGGATATGTACCTCATAACACCGGAAAGTGCTGTATTGAAAATTTGCTTACTTAAAAAGCCAAAATCATCAAAAAATTAGTAGTAAAATTTTGTATTTGAGTGTGCCTAATTATGACAAGAAATATTAAAAATATTTATCCACTTTCATGTGGTCAAGAAGCAATGTGGTTTATCTACCAAATTGCCCCAGAGAGCGTTGCTTATAATATATTTATTACGGTAAAAATTGATTATGAGTTAAAGATTGATGTTGTGAATCGTGTATGGCAAAAAATTATTGAAAAGCACCCGATTCTGAGAACCACATACACCAATCATGAAGGTAAACCGGTACAGCAGGTTAATCAACAAGAGAATTTTAGTGTTGAGGTAATAGATAGCAAGGAGTGGAGCGAAGAACAATTAGCAAAGAAAATCTATGCTATTGCTGACCGCCCTTTTAACTTAGAACAAGATTCAGTTTTGAGAGTTAATTTATTTAGTCGTTCAGCAGAAAAACACATTCTCATGCTGACAATGCACCACATTGCCGGTGATATGTGGTCTTTTGATTTATTGCTGAGTGAATTTCAAACTTTATATCTCAGGGAAATTGAGCAAATTAGTCAAGAACAGACAGAAACAGTAGATTATCTCAGTGAAAAAAAATCCTATGCGGACTTTGTTCACTGGCAATCAGAAATGCTATCTAGTTCTCAGGGAGAAAAACTGTGGCAACACTGGCAAGAACAATTAGCTGGAGAATTGCCAATTTTGAATTTGCTACCAGACAAACCCCGCCCCGCAGTACAGACATATCAAGGGGCATCATACATAGTCAAGCTAGATGAACAGTTAACTGAAAAACTCAACCATCTAGCTGTAGCATCTAAAACCAGCCTTTATCAGATTCTGCTTACAGCATTTTACATCCAACTTTACCGATACACCAACCAAACAGATATCCTCATATCCAGCCCGATGAGGGGTAGGAGGGGGGGAAACTTCGAAGAGATTGTTGGCTACTTTGTTAACCTGACAGTTTTAAGGGTTTCTGTCCAGGAAAATGCGACATTCCAAGAATTTCTGGCTCAAGTCAGCAAGACAGTAAAAAAAGCCCAATATCATCAAGATTACCCTTTTGGTTTGTTAGCACAAAAACTTCAGCCACAAAAGAATCCCAGCCGTTCTCCTTTATCTCAAGTTAGTTTTACTTGGCAACGACATCGTTGGTGTGAACTAACAGAAAAATCATCACACATTCAAGAACAAGTGCTTCAGATGGAGCCATACTTGCTCGGACATCAAAGGGGAGCAGACTTAGATTTGAATTTAATGGTAATGGAAGCTCAGGGAGTGTTGCAACCTTGCTGGCAATACAACACCGACTTATTTAATAGTAGGACTATTGAGCGGATGGCAGGACATTATATTACCCTGCTGGAATCCATTGTCACCAATCCCCAGGAGTCTATTGCCCAATTACCATTATTGACAGAAGTTGAAAAGCACCAGCTATTAACAGAATGGAATGATACCCAAGTTGAATATCCTGTTGATAAATGTATCCATGAGTTATTTGAAGAGCAGGTAGAGAAAACACCGGATGCAGT
>NZ_JADEWA010000351.1:0-5810 GCF_015207865.1 Dolichospermum sp. LEGE 00246 | reverse complement strand
TAAAAATATTGTAATAGAGCCAAGATCAAAATCTGTTGTTGTCTCTCTCATTAATTCTAGAAGTTCTGCTTTTAGTTTTTTGGACAATTCATAAAAATTTACATCTAGTAAATTCAACCTCTAACAGTGATTTAGTTTAGCTACATCCATAATTGCTGTTGTCACGATGAGGAAATAACTTGACCAAAAGTAATTGGCTATTTGGTTATACATTGCAGCGAACTCACAGCAGATTTATCAAATAATTTATTGATGTTAGTGAGTATCTAGCAATTATTCAAGTTTGGCTAAGGAGTAGTAAGTCTAGGAGAATTTAATGCTGGATTTTTTCACTTCATTGAATGAGCATAATTTACCATATCCAGATCCTTTACATCCTATCGTGGTTCACTTTGTAATTGCGATGGTTCTATTTTCTGTTTTTTGTGATGTCGCTGGGTATTTAACTGGGAAAACTACCTTATTTGAGGTGAGTTGGTGGAATATGTGTATTGCCACAGTAGCTATTTTTGTGGCGATTATTTTTGGCCAATTTGAAGCTGGTTTAGCGAAACCCTACGAACTGGCTAAATCAGTATTAAATGTTCATACTCTTATCGGTTGGTCACTTTCAGGTATTATTGCTGCAATTACAGCTTGGCGTTATGTGTTGCGAAGTCGTAACTCAAAAAAACTCCCATTTCATTACATAGCTGTGGCAGTTTTATTAACAGTGCTGGTTGGGTTTCAAGTATATCTTGGTGATGAACTTGTATGGGTGTATGGCTTACATACTGTACCTGTTGTGGAAGCGGTAAAGGATGGAATCTTGCCATGAATTCAGAATTATTAGACCAAATTAGTCACCAAATGGGTGCAAATGGTTTACCTTATGCCATTCCGATTCATCCTAATTTGGTACATCTTACATTAGGTTTATTCATCATTGCCATTATCTTTGATCTTTTAGGTGTATTTTTTCCTGTGGAAAAATGGTTGTTCAAGTTTTTGGGAATTAAGGTTGAACGTTCTCAATTATTTGATGTGGGTTGGTACAACATTTTTGCTGCGGCTGTGATTACATTTTTTACGGTTGGTGCAGGTTTTTATGAAATGTTGTTGGCAGCCCCACCAACAGATATCAAAAGTCCTTGGGGAATGCTGGCAATGCCGACAATGATGTGGCATGGTGTGGGCGGTGTATTGCTATTAGCGATGATTGTCGGTATGACCTTTTGGAGAGGTTGGCAACGTTACGTTATTGGCAAATACGAAGAGAGAGAAGTTCAAATTTCTTACTTGGTTGTCGGTGTAATTATTATGTTGCTAATGTATTTTCACGGCACATTAGGAGCGCACTTGGCAGCAGATTTTGGTGTTCACAATACAGCCGATAAATTACTAAGAGCCGGAAAAGACATCAATCAAATATTTGGTAATCGGTAATGGGTGATTAGTAATTGGTAATCGGTAAAAATTCTTAGCTAACGACCGACCACTGACAACTAACAACTGACCATTATGAAAATTCGGCAATTTCTCAACTTTTTGACCATAGTTACTGGGGCAGTTGCGGTAACTCTTTCTAGTCTATGGATTGGTAAACAGGCTTATTCTTGGCTTCCTCCCCAAGGGGCTGCTGAATCTCATCTAATTGATGATTTATTTAGCTTTTTGGTAACATTAGGATCTTTGATTTTCCTGGGAGTAACTGCTACTCTTTTCTATTCTATTTGTTTCCACCGGGCGAAAGCCAATGATTTAGGCGATGGTCCGCATATTGAAGGTAACGTTACTTTAGAAGTGGTTTGGACGGCAATCCCAATTATGTTGGTGTTATGGATTGCGGGTTATAGTTACCAAGTTTACGAAGAAATGGGCATCCAGGGACCTTCTCATCAGATCCATTTACATAATCCGATGAAGACAGAAACCGCTGATGCTGCACTGGGTGAAGCTTCAGCAGTCTCAGCAGGTGAGAATTTAGAACACATTGATGTATTAGCTAAACAGTGGGCTTGGGTGTTTCATTATCCCCAAAGCAATGTTACCAGTACAGAATTGCATTTACCGCAGGGTAGCCGTATCCGTCTAAATCTCCATTCGGAAGATGTACTTCACGGCTTTTATATCCCTGCTTTCCGCCTCAAACAAGACATTATTCCTGGTAACGACCTCGACTTTGAATTTACCCCCATTCGCCCCGGTGCCTATGATTTGACTGACTCTCAGTATAGCGGTACATACTTTGCCACTATGCGAGCCAAGGTCGTTGTGGAATCACCTAGCAACTATCAGCAGTGGTTAAGCAAAGCTGCGAGTCAAACACCCAGCCCAGCCCCTAACCAAGCAGCTTCCGAATATGCCCTAAAAATAGAAAACGGCATTGACAGCGGTTGGAAAACTGTTGAACCGGCAGCACCTCCATTAGTCAATTTCCCAGGTTAACTTTGTAATTTTTCTTTGCTACTGACAACTAACCACTAAGTAGGTTGGCGTTGAAAATTGTCGTTATAGCAAGGCAAGAGTAAAGAAGTTTTCAGCGATTTTAAATTTCTTTACACAGTTTGGTTTTATTGTGTTCACCTACTTAATAACTGACAAATGGCTAACATCCCCATTCATATCACTGGTGAATCACATCACCACGAACCGCCCCAAACCTGGAGAACCTACTTCAGTTTTAGTACAGATCATAAGGTTATCGGTATTCAATACCTCGTTACCTCTTTTATTTTCTTCCTAGTTGGCGGTATCTTCGCTATGATTTTGCGCGGGGAACTCATCACCCCCGAAGCTGATTTAATAGACCGCACAGTCTACAACGGAATGTTCACCATGCACGGAACAGTGATGCTGTTTCTGTGGACGTTTCCCTCTCTTGTTGGTATGGCTAACTACCTCGTTCCCTTGATGATTGGGGCGCGAGATATGGCATTTCCCCGCCTCAACGCCGTCGCCTTTTGGATGGTTCCTGTGGTGGGTATTCTCCTCATGTCCAGCTTCTTTGTCCCCGGTGGACCTGCTCAATCTGGTTGGTGGGCATATCCCCCCGTCAGTACGCAAAACCCCACAGGAAACTTGATTAATGGTCAAGTTCTTTGGTTATTAGCGGTGGCTATTTCCGGTGTCTCCTCGATTATGGGTGCGGTGAATTTTGTCACTACTATTGTGAAAATGCGATCGCCGGGCATGGGTTTCTTTAGAATGCCCCTCTTTGTTTGGGCAGTATTTAGCGCCCAAATTATCCAATTATTTGGACTGCCAGCTTTAACAGCCGGGGCGGTCATGCTACTTCTTGATATTACAGTGGGAACTGCCTTTTTTGATCCTACTAAAGGCGGAAACCCGGTGATGTTCCAGCATTATTTCTGGTTCTATTCTCACCCCGCAGTTTATGTGATCATTTTGCCTATTTTCGGGATTTTCTCAGAAATCTTCCCGGTTTATTCTCGCAAACCTTTATTTGGTTATAAAGTCGTTGCCATTTCTTCCATGTTAATCGCTGTAGTTAGCGGCATTGTTTGGGTACACCATATGTATGTCAGTGGTACTCCCGGTTGGCTACGGTTGTTTTTCATGGTGACAACCATGTTTGTTTCTATTCCCACAGGGATTAAGGTATTTGCTTGGGTGGCAACTATTTGGGGCGGTAAAATTCGCCTCACTACACCCATGTTATTTGCTTTGGGTGGTTTGGTAATGTTTGTTTTTGCTGGCATTACAGGAATTATGCTTTCTTCTGTTCCTGTAGATGTTCATGTTAATAATACCTATTTTGTTGTCGGGCATTTCCATTATGTTCTCTATGGAACTGTAACTATGGGAATGTATGCCGCTATCTATCATTGGTTTCCTAAAATGACGGGCAGAATGTTCCACGAAGGTTGGGGCAAAATCCATTTTTGGTTAGCATTTATCGGCACAAATTTGAATTTCTTACCCATGCACCCTTTAGGTTTGCAAGGAATGTTACGCCGGGCGGCTTCCTATGCACCTGAGTTAATTGGTTGGAATATTGTTGCTAGTTTGGGTTCTTTTCTATTAGGAATGTCTACTCTTCCTTTCATCTTCAATATGTTAATTTCTTGGATGGATGGAGAAAAAGCTCCTGCTAATCCTTGGCGGGCAATTGGTTTGGAATGGACTGTTTCTTCTCCTCCTCCTGTTGAGAATTTTGAGGAAATTCCAATTGTTACTTGTGAGCCTTATGGTTATGGTAAGTCTGAATTAATGGCATCTTCTGAACATGAGTAATGGGTAATATAGCGATTCTATTTGATGTGTAAATTTGATTTTTTAACGAACCGCAGAGACGCAGAGGGCGCAGAGGAAGAGAAGGAAGAGAATTTTTTACGTCTTATTTAGAATCGCTATAGTTTTTCTCGTTACTTTTTTCTTAATTACTAGTTTCCTGGTTTTGGAGTTTTTTAACAATGGATAGTTCTGTTTCTCCTGATGATTTAGATCATGTTAGTCATGAGCATGATGAAGAAGGCAATAAAATGTTTGGTTTTATTGTGTTTCTGTTATCTGAAAGTGTCATTTTCTTGAGTTTCTTTGCTGGCTATATTATCTACAAAACTTCTACTGTTAATTGGTTACCAACTGGTGTTTCTGGTTTGGAAATAAAAGAACCTAGCATTAATACTGTTGTTTTGGTTGCTAGTAGTTTTGTGATTTTCTTTGCAGAAAAAGCCCTAGAAAGACATGATTTAAAGACTTATCGGCTGTTGTTGTTTTTAACAATGGCTATGGGTGGTTATTTCCTTTTTGGCCAAGCTGTGGAATGGAGTCAATTAGAATTTGGCTTTACTTCTGGTACTTTTGGCGGAATGTTTTATCTCTTAACTGGTTTTCACGGTTTGCACGTTTTTACGGGTATTCTATTACAGTTAATTGTCTTGTTGCGTTCTTTCGTTCCTGGTAATTTTGATAATGGTCATTTTGGCATAAATGCCACTTCTTTGTTTTGGCACTTTGTTGATGTTATCTGGATTGTTTTGTTTCTACTTATCTACGTTTGGCAGTAGATATTTTATTAGCAAAAAATCAATAAATCATGTAGGGGTTTAGCATTGCTAAACCCTTATTCATGTATTTGTATCATTATTGCAAAATTATCTATTTAGGAAAGTAGCGATAAATTTCTTTTCGGTGTAAAACTCTTTCAAAAATTAATGTTTCACCATCAAAAATAATACCAAGACGATAATCACCTATACGAATCCGATAAGCATTATCATATCCCTGAAGCTTTTTGATATTTGTGATTTCTGCAAAACTTGATATTTCAATTATTTCTGCAAAAGCAAATTTCTTAATAGACTCATAATAGGGTGTACTTTTGAGTGCTTTCAAATCTTTAATAAAACTGGGTAGCTACTGGATATTCACTCTTTTTCTAATTCCGCTAAAGCTTCATCAATATTTAATGGTTTCTCATTTTCTACTTCTTTCATAGCTAGAATAAGTCCTTCATCTTCTATCGCTTCTAGCAACCGTAAATAGTCTTGAAAATCCACGACCACTTTTTTGATATTACCTTCAATATCAGTAATCAATTCTTGAGCGAAGGGATATTGATTAGCTTGCATTTTGTTTATATAGGATTAGTATTTTACTATTTACATTTAATGTAACATATTTTTATCAGGCTGAATTTGAGTCGTTCTTTCATTCCTGGTAATTACGATAATGGTTACTTTGGTGTTAATTCAACTTTGTTATTGAATACTTACTACGAGCTTATTTTTTTGTGTCTATTGGCAGCAATAACAGTCAGAAGGCGATATATAGTAAATTTACGAACATAGCTACAACTTATACTC
>NZ_JADEWA010000350.1:0-5816 GCF_015207865.1 Dolichospermum sp. LEGE 00246 | reverse complement strand
TAATTATCTGGTAACTTTTTATTTCCTAGTAGCTGCTGATTTCTCTCCTTAGCAGATAAATTAGCTATTTCATCTGGCATTGCCCACAAAGGTCTTAACCACATTGGGTAGGTTATATCATCAAATTCAATCGTCATATTAACCTTATCTTTTAATAGCAGAAAAGCTTCTTCTAAATCTTCTTTTAATCGCCAACCATACCGATAATCACTCACTGCCTTCTCAATTTGAGAAGCTGGTAAGATATTACTCAATAAATTATGAATTGTGTAAGTACCATTTTTATGAGCGCGACTATTTTGAATAATGTACAAAGCTAGGCTGAAGGCTAATTTATGTTGATGTGGATCTAAATCAAAGACTTGCTTAGGCATAAACCCACATTGATAGAGGGCAGTTTTTGATTTTTCTCCTTCAGCATTGAGAAAATTATAAGTCCACAATCCGGGTTGTACACGAATAATAACTTCTAATAAATCTTCTGGTTCTTGAAATAAATTTGGTTGACTATATTCCTGTACACTTACCATCCAAAGTAAGCAACGTTCTTTAATACAAATATTTAAATCGCCTTCGTACCATTGAATAACTGCTCCCAAAGTACCCACAACCATAGCCAAATCTGCTATAGCTTTGAGTTTTTGTGATTTACTGAGTTTTTTACTTTTATATATTTGTAGCGTCTTAATTAGTTCTGAACCACGCAGGATAAAAGGCTCTTTCCAAGGTTCTTTTTGTTGTGCAGCATAAGTAGCAAATATTGCGTGTAATCTAGCAGCCATTACACCATACTTTTCCAGGATTTGATATTCTGCACTGTCTAAAATATATTGTGGTTGATGTGCTTGTTGGTGAAGTATGTAGAACTCGATATAACGACCTTTACCAAATTCTTTTGAGAAGTAAAGCTTGCCATCACTATATTTATTCCAATCGGGTTGTTTAAGGTATGCTTGGGTAGCACTAATAATTGGCGCACCTGTAGCTGTCATCTCGTAGTTATTGTTTATAAATAGTGGTTGTTCTGTGAAAGGAAGGTTTTTAGCTTTCCTAAATCGTTTAGTAGCTTTTGGTTTCTGCGGTATTTGTAGACCAGCGATTCCTAGTTGGCAGCCTGATAATTCAGGTTTGGAATGCCTCTTACTATTCTCTCCTATTGATACCAAAACTGTCCTCCCCCAAATTACCAAATGTTGACCTGATCAGAAGTTGCATTTCGCTGCCAATACTGATAAAACTTACCTGTGAATATGACAGATATATGGGTATATAAGAAAAACCCATACATCTTTAAAATTTGTATTAATGAATTGCTAAATTTATAAGACTTGCAACTTACAATACCTTCGCAAATTGGCCAAATATAAATCCCAAAGCCAATAAAATCTTGACCATATCAATAGGGTTTCAGGATTTTGGCGAAGGTATTGAACTTAACTACCCAGTTCCAACAAACGATCTTTTTGTATTAATTCTGATTAAGCTATGGTTACGCCACGTAATTTATTAGAAAGTTTTATTTTTATTGCCAGTTCTATTTACCCCAAATAGTTTCTTTTGGCTTAAAATTCCTGAATATCAGGCAACTTCTGAAACTGTAATGTCTATAAAATTTTGGTGAATATCTCTATTTTGAAGAGCATTCTTTTTGGAAATTGCCTCTTCCACAAGTTTTGCTACCCATTCCATTACTGCTAAATCTGACTTTTTAGCAGCATCTTGTATTAATGGTTGCAAGTATGCTGGCAGTTGTAAAGTCAGGTTGAAAGTTTCTCGTAAGGGGACTAAATTATTTCTGACTTCCGATGATTCTCCAAAGCGGTAAGTCCAGTATTCACATTCTGCACCCCTTTCGTTGCCGTCTTTCTCAACAAAACTTAACTTACCCAGGCGATCGCAATAAAAACTTTGGTGATCATCTTTGATCAACTCTTGACTAGAATGACGGCAATTCCAGCAACTACGGTTAGAATTATCAGTTGATTGGTGTTGTTGTTCAAAAGAATGCTTTTGCCTAGATTTATTTGCTGAGTTCTCTCGGTGGTACTCTCTGGCTACTTGGGCAACGTGATCAGATGTAACTTTTCCATTGGGGGCTGTAGAAACTGCTTTAGCCCAAGCTTCGCGTTGTTTTTCTGGGGGTAATGTTACTAAGGGTCTGATTTGGCGTTCGTTCGTAGGCAGAATTTGATTTTGTGATCCATGGGTCACATTTACAAAACTTTGTGATCCACAAGTTATAGTTTCAGGATTTTGTGATCCACGGGTCACATTTACAAAACTTTGTGATCCACGGGTCACATTTTCATAAACCAATGCAGCTTGTATCAAGCGATAAGCAGATCGTCGGGACATCTCCCAACGGTTAAGGCAATATTCATCAAAGGTTTTGTAACTTTGCCGATAAAGCTGTTTATCTCGAATTTGACCCAAAGATTGTCCGATGTCCCAAAAAGCTCTTAAACCCTTTTCAATTCTGCTTTCCAAAGTACCTAATTCTAGGGCTATGGCTGATTCCTCCTCCACACCAGAGCGTTTTCCACCAGGTAAGCTATCAGTTTCATTGGGCTGATGTTCCATATTTGATAGGTTTTGACTATCAGCCTGATTTTTTTCAGAGTTAGTCTCCAAACCGATTGGATCACTATCTTGGTCTTGGATAAAAGTAAAATTTTGTGTATCCAAAAAGACGGTAGAATTAGAGGATGACCTTATTTGGTTTTCTCCTCCACTAATAGAAGTTTGATTGAAGTCCGTCATATACGTCATAACTTTCCTTTGGTAGCGATGACACCTTGTTTGTTGACGGATGCTTTCTAAAGTACATTTTGTAACTTCTGCACCCTGCAATAATTATGGTTGCATAATGCAGTTTAAGTTGCATGATTACTTATTATTTCTTAATAATTTATTTTCTGATGTGATCCAAAATGTTTGATCTGCTTGTTGTCAGCACTTCTTCAGATTATTTTTCTCAAACTCTTGTAAAGGAAAGAGATTTAGTCTTAAATTAGTGAATAAAATGAGTAAGCAAGTCTTATCCACTTTGAGCCTTGCGAAACTCTTATGCCAAGATAAGCAGACCGTTGGTGAATGGATCACAAAAATCTAAAAGCTTTATGTAGCGGTTAGAATCGTGGATTTCATAAAGTGTCAAATGTTGTTTGAGGTTTCTTGTCATACACCAAAACAATAACCGAGAAATTACAGGTTATTTAATCCAATATCCTTACTGTAAACCCAATTCAGCGATTAGACATCAATCATTTGAATCCGCCAACGTAATCAGATAAATATAAAGTGGGATAAAAAGTAAATTTTATAACTGGTAGAACCAGGTTTTCTACTATGCAAGAACGTCAAAAACGATTAGCTCAGTTAATTGAACAGTTACTACAAGAAGGCTGGACTCAAAAAAAGTTAGCTGAAAGAATAGGAGTTGATGCCACAACTGTATATCGGTGGTTAAAAGCAAAAGTTGTTCCTGAAGCTGACTCTAAAAATTTCTTTCGTCTGGCAAGAGTGAGTGGTGGAGATAGCGAATTGTTGCAACAGTACTTGGATGGTCATATATCTTTATCTAGCTACCGTGAATGTTGCGAAAATAGTACATTGAATTATGCCAGAAATCTTAAAAATCGTCCTGTAGAGGATATTAAACAGGAAGTTTTGGCACAAATTACTCTGCTTGAACCAGCAGATATTTTGGATGTAATCTCTAAAAGTGCGAACTTCTTAGCAGCAAAAACAGCATGAACAGAAAATAAAAAGAGCATGAATAATAAATATATTATACTTAGCTCTTTCAATTGCACCCCTATCAAAAGGTATAAAATTAAGGTTGTATAGATATAATCTTCAATTTACTGAGTTTATAAGAGTCAATTCATGTATATTTTTGTACAAGTTTAGTAAAACATTTATACATAATAGATTAAGACTAATACAGCACGGCGTAAATAAGATAACCATTAAAAGCTATAAAAATTTGGTTGCTTGCAAGACTTAAAAAAGTATGTGTATTTACGCCAACTCGTACTAGCTGTTTTAACTGTGATGCAGATCACTGTTAAAAATAAATTATTGAATAATTATTAGAAAATTAAATTTTTCATGTTCCCACCTCAGAAATATAGTGGTTATTGTTGGGATACAAGATATTGTAGGGACGTGGCATAAATAAGATTTGTATTTACTTTCGGTGTTATGCCCCTGTTTCGATTTTGTATTGTATCTAATTCAACTCCGCTATTAGTTACCATTTTTCAAGATCATCACTAATAATTCTGAAAAATCCGATAATCCAACCTAAGTAGGAGGTAAATCAGATGATAAAAACAGTAATTATCGATGACCATGAGTTGAGTAGATATGGTATCAATGTGTTACTTACTGCTGCTCATGATATCGAGATTTGTGGGGAAGCTGAAACAGCATCAGAAGGACTCAAACTAATAAAAACTTATACTCCACATATAGCTCTTGTTAATCTGCGTCTTCCAGACGATAGTGGTTTTGAAGTCATAAGACAAATTAAACAAGTATCACCAATCACTAAAATAGTGATTTTTAATGCTCAAGCTATGGAAGATTCTGTTAGAGAAGCTTTCGCAGCAGGTACAGATTCATATTGCACAAGCACGATAGCCAAAGAAAAGTTAGCAGAAGCTATTTATCTGACACACAAAGGAGGAAATTGGTTAGATTCTGCCATCGCTAAAATATTAATTCAAAATTTGCAATTTCAACAATTAGTAATTACTCCCAGTCTAAAAATAAAACGAGTGTCCCGGCAATATTCGCTTAGTTCTAGGGAATTAGAGATTTTGCAAATGATTGCTATTGGTGATAGAAATAATCAAATTGCCGACAAACTTTTTTTGAGTGTAGGTACTGTGAGGTCTCATGTCCATCGCATTTTAACTAAACTCGATTGTCAAAACCGCGCTCAAGCTGCCACGAAAGCAATTGTAGAAGGACTGATAGATAGTCCTGAAATGGATCAAATCAGTTTAACGGCTTGATTTTGACTTTTGATTTAATTGATCTAGATAACGTTGTCGCTCGTCATTATTCACAACCCAAATCATACATCTCCCTTTTAATTGAGCTTTTTTGGCTCGACAAACACTCAAATCAAAATCGTTCCATTTCATAATTTGACGAGCAAATTCTCCGTCTTTTGACTTGGCCCAATTCAAAGTTTCTTGTTCTTCTCCAGTTAAGCGAACTGGTTCTGTTAACCCTCTACCTTTCCAAATAAAAAATATATTACCAGCCAGCATAACAACACCAAACATACCAGATAATACTAGGGTAGTTGCTATTAAAGGACTAAAGACGGATCTAGCTTTTTTTTGCTCGGTTTTACTTAACAAGGTTGATGCTGCTTTAGCGATCGCACTTTTTTGTTGAACAATGGCTACACTTGATGCTTTATCAAGTTTGTCATCTATTTCTGTTGTCCAACCCTCGACTACAGTATTAAGTTTACCGGGAATGTCTTCCATTAAGACCTCAAATTTACCCAGGGAACTTAATACCAAAAACAATGGGTCTTTAGGATTGATACCAGAACGTCTTACTACGTCAAGAACTTTCTGTTTAAAATGATCTGATTGTCCTGCTAATGTTGTATCTAAAGAAGCTTCTACAGAGGTGTTCATAATTTCATGTGCCTTTTTTAAGTTTCTTGATAGAGATGATGTGTCAATTTTTTATTGTCCTGAAATTTTCCACACATCTTATATTTTCGTTGGTTACTAAAATGCAATGATTAAGAAATCAAGCATCATAATTCTTGTCAAATTAGTAAT
>NZ_JADEWA010000349.1:0-5817 GCF_015207865.1 Dolichospermum sp. LEGE 00246 | reverse complement strand
AAATCAATTCACAAAAAGGACGGTTACGAATATGGAAAATCAAAGATTTGTTAATTGCTCAACTGTCCCTTTCATTGTTTGTGCTGGCGCACAAAATTACTCAAGGGACGTTTCACAATTAACCCTCCATTCCTCCCATCACCAAACTGAGTACAGTTTTGGTGGGGGTCTCCTGGAGGTTTAGATGAAGAATCACAAGCAATCCTGTTAGAGTCAGTCGGTACTCATGATGAAGTTTACTAACTGTGATAATTGGATTAGAGCGATCGCTTTTTGGGGTATGGAGGGCGATAGCGAAGCGCTGCTGCAAGCAGTTCGCTTTTTGGGGATGTGGAGGGGTGCGATAGCGTTCGCGGAGCGTCCCGGAGGGAACTAGCGCTGCTGCAAGCAGTTCGCTTTTTGTGGATGTGGGAGGGCGTAAGCGTTGCGCTCCGTAGGAATCGCTTTTTTGGGGTGATAGGTGCGATCGCTTGTAATAATGTTAGAATTACTGCGTCTAAAATTTAATTATATGTATGGAATTTGAATGGGATACACAAAAGGCAAAATCTAATTTATCTAAACACAACGTTTCATTTGAAGAAGCTCAAACAGTTTTCGATGATCCACTCTATGTTGATTTTTATGATCCGGATCATTCTGAAGACGAACATCGTTATATTATTATAGGAGAATCATCAAGAAGTCGGATTTTGCTGGTTTCTTATACAGAAAGAGAGGATAAAATTAGAATTATTAGTGCAAGACTTGTGACAAAACAAGAATTAAAAGCTTATCAAGAGGGTTAAAACAATGGAAGATGAACTTAGAGATGAATATGATTTAAAAAGTTTAAAAGTTAGAAAAATGGGAGCTAAACGAACAAATTTTGGTAATACAATCATTAAATTAGATTCAGATGTTGCTGAATTATTTCCTAATGCTGAATCTGTTAATGAAGCTTTACGATTTTTGATTAGAATTACTAGAGAAAATAAAGCTATATTTTAATTGTTCGCTTTTTGGGGATGTAGGGGTGCGATAGCGAACGCGAGTGCGTCCCGGAGGGAACTAGCGCTGCTGCAAGCAGTTCGCTTTTTGGGATGTGGGGGGGCGATAGCGAAGCACGACCTAAAAATCATTTGCTAAAATAGAAGTAACTTAAAGTTACAGGAAAAACAAATAAATGATCACATTAGAAATGGCGATCGCTAAAATTAAGCAATTACCTCTTGAACAGCGCAATGAAGTAATTAAATTTATCGAGTTTTTAGAATTTAGGGCAGGAAACATTGATCTTATTTCCCAAGAAACAAAAACTACAAAGAATTACCCACTGAGAGGTAAACCTATTACCATTGTTAGTGATTTTGATGAACCTATGCCTGAACTTTGGGAAGCATTAGAGACTTCCAAGAAATAAATTATCCTAAGAAACGAACCACAGAGGCACAGAGTACACAGAGAGAGAATTTCTGCATCAGTTTTGGGACATTTTTTTATTTGGAAGTCTCTTAGCGGAATGATTTTACTAGATACCCATATTTGGCTATGGTTACTTCACGATCCTAGTCAACTATCGCAAGTAGCACAAGCAGCTATTGAAAGTGAAGAATCTCAAAATGGCTTATTAGTTTCCGCTATTTCTGTTTGGGAAGTAGCAGTTAAATCTAGTGTCGGTAAATTAGTTTTGCCTTTACCCATTGATGAATGGTATCAGTTAGCGCAAACTCATTCAGGTATAATCATAGAACCTTTATCATCCATAGATGCAATTGCCAGTACACAGTTACCAGACGATTTTCACAAAGATCCAGCAGACAGAATTTTAGTTGCTATTGCAAGACGTTATGAAATTCCCCTTGTTACTTGTGATGCCACAATTTTAAATTATCCCCATATAAAAACAATTTGGTAAGTATGCGATCGCTTTTTGAGATGTGGGAGGGCGATAGCGAACGCGAGTGCGTCCCGGAGGGAACTAGCGCTGCTGCAAGCAGTTCGCTTTTTAATGAGGAGATTAAAGCCGATATAATGACAGTAAAGCAGTATGGGAAAAAAGCTATGATTCAAACCTTAGATGCTCTCTTTGATGGTGCAGTCCTTCTTCCTGAAGTACCTTTAAACATCAAATCAGGTACGCGAGTTCGGATTATTGTTGAAAGTCTGTTACCAGATGAAAAACCAAAACCAAAAACATTCTTGCAAACTGCCAAATCTTTAAATTTACAAGGTAGGCCAGACTGGTCAACCAATATAGACCAGTATTTGCATGAGGAAAATATCTCGGAAAATGAATGAAATTTTTTTAGATACATCTTTTGCGATAGCTTTATCTGCAATTACAGATCAAAATCATGCCAGAGCAGTTGAGCTTGCTGAACAAATTGAAGCTCAAAATTCTTATCTCGTTACAACTCAAGCAATTTTACTAGAAATTGGTAATGCTCTTTCTAAGAAAAGATATAGAACCGCCGCAATCCAACTGCTTGAATCGCTAGAATCAGACCCAAATATTGAAATAGTTCCTCTAACTAATGAACTGTACGATGCTGTCACAAAACTTCAAAGAGAACGATACCATTAAATTAAAATAAGTCAAACTAATTAAGTACAGCCATGAAAATATCAGCATTCCAGAAAGCTATTGAGTCAGTCGAAATTTTATCAATAGAAGATCAAGAAATATTACTTAACCTTCTGCAAAAAAGACTGCACGAAGCAAAAAGAACCAAACTATCTCAAGAAATTACAGAAGTTCGTCAGGAATTTTATGAAGGAAACTTTCAATTTGGTTCAGTTAATCAATTCTTAGGAGAACTTGATCAACCATGAACATCGCTTGGACTCCTAAATCATTGCGTTCTTTTAAACGTCTAATCCGAAAAGATCCAAATCTTCGACCTCTGATTGAACAAGCTTTATTGCAATTAGCTGAAGATCCTTTTTGTCCTAGTTTACGTACTCACAAACTAAAAGGTGAGTTAGCTAATGTCTGGTCTTGTTCAATTGACTATAATTATCGTATTTTGTTTGAATTTTTTGAAAATACTGAAGACCAACAAGAAGCTATTTTGTTGCTCAATTTGGGAACTCATGATGAAGTATATTGATACGAAAGTGCGTTAGCAAAGCGCACTGAAGGTATCGCTTTTTGGGATATGGAGGGCGATAGCGAACGCGAGTGCGTCCCGGAGGGAACTAGTGCTGCTGCAAGCAGTTCGCTCTTTGAGGATGTGTGGAGTGCGATAGCGAAGCGCTCCGCAGGAATCGCTTTTTGGGGTATGAGAGGGCGATAGCAAAACGCGACTTAGAAATCACTGCTATAATACAAACAGATACTCTTTTTTGGGAGAAAACATTATGGAATTAGTAACCTTAAATCAATCAGGATATCTGCAAATTCCTGAAATTATTAGACAACAGTTAGGTTTAAATAATGAATCAAAACTATCTTTAGAAGTTCAAGATGGAAAACTAATTTTAAACCCTATCAAAGAAGAACCATCACTTTATTACGAAGGTCATGTATTAGTCTCTGATGTAGAATTATTAACAGATGCTAATACAATAATTGAAGAACTCAAAAATGAAAGAATGAATCAAGTAATTTCATGGTAAGAATATTATTTGATACATCTGTTTTAGTCGCCGCTATTTTAGTTAAACATCCTCAGCATTTTCCTTGTTGGTCATGGCTAGAAAAGGTGAAAATATCACAAATAGAAGGATTTATTGTCACTCATACCTTAGCCGAATTATTCTCAGTTATATCTTCCTTTCCATCTCAACCTCGTTTTTCACCTCAAATCACTCAGAGGCTTATTCAAGAAAATCTAAAAGAATTTCAGATTATTTCTTTAACTGAAGATGATTATTATAAAGCCATAGAAAATATGGTCAATTTAGGGTTTACTGGGGGTGCAATTTATGATGGTTTAATCGCTTATTCTGCTCTAAAAATAGAAGTGGATAAAATCTTAACTCTTAATGCGAAACATTTTCTCCGTCTTGGCGATTCCATTGCTGAATTAGTAGAAGTTCCATCATAGAAATAGCTGATTTAAACTCAAAATTCACCATATCTAGCTATAGTAAATTATAGAGATTGGTCGCTTTTAGGGATGTGGAAAGTGCGTAAGCGTTGCGCTCCGCAGGAATCGCTTTTGGGGTGTGGTAGAGCGACAGCGTTCGCGGAGCTTCCCGGAGGGAACTAGCGCTGCTGCAAGCAGTTCGCTTTTTGGGAGGCGAGGGGAGAGCGATAGCGAAGTGCGACCTAGTAATCGCTTTTTAGAGGGTTTGGGTTAAAAACTTAGGATATAATGATTGAAGATTCAAAAGAAGAGCTAGATAGACACTGAAAAAAGACCACTCTTTCCTAATTAATCCAGTAAATCAATTCACAAAGACAGTTACGAATATGGAAAATCAAAGATTTGTTAATTGCTCAACTGTCCATTTCGTTGTTTGTGCTGGCGCACAAAATTACTCAAGGGACGTTTCACCGTTAACCCTCCATTCCTCCCATCACCAAACTGAGTACAGTTTTGGTGGGGGTCTCCTGGAGGTTTAGATGAATTACCAAGACATTATTACGATTGAATCAGGAAAACGCAGTGGAAAACCCTGTATTCGGGGAATGCGTATAACCGTGTACGATATTTTGGAATATCTAGCAGGTGGTATGACAGAAGCAGAAATTCTCGAAGATTTTTCAGAACTGACATCTGAAGATATTAAAGCCTGTCTATGTTTTGCTGCTGATCGAGAGAAAAAGTTATTTGTCGCTGCACTATGAAACTGCTATTAGATGAAAATCTGTCAGATCGGATTATTAATAAAATTATTGATCTATATCCCGATTCAGCACACGTTAAGACTTTAGCACTGATAAATACTGATGATGCACTTATATGGGAATATGCTAAAGCGAATAGTTTTGTGATTGTTTCCAAAGACTCTGATTTTCATCAACGTAGTTTACTTTATGGTCATCCGCCTAAGTTTATTTTTCTTCGTATTGGTAATAGTCCTACATCAAAAATTGTGCATATTTTGACAGATAATTTTGTCACAATCATTCAATTTGACAGCAGTGAAACAGAAAGTATTTTGGTCTTAACCTAACTTGGAGTACGATCGCCAATCTTATCGGGAGATGTAGGAGTGCGATAGCGAAGCGCGACCTAGTAATCGCCTTTTTTGAGATGTGGGGGCGCTCGGGGCAACATAAATTATTGAGAGCGATCGTTCCTGGAATGGGAGGTATAATTGGGGGGTAGAAACAGGATGCGATCGTTGTGTCATGGTGTACGTTTATGAGTGAATTATCTTTAAAAGTCCATGCTTTCTGGGATGAAGAGGCTCAAGTCTGGACTGCCTCTAGTGAAGATGTACCCGGTTTAGCAACAGAAGCTAGTTCTTTAGAAGATCTAGAGCAGAAGCTCATGATTATGATTCCAGAGCTTTTAGAACTGAATCAAGTGATATCAGGTGATTCAGGTCAAGAAATTTCAATCGTTATCATTAGTCAACGGATTAGTAAAATCCTAGTAAATGTGTGAGTGGCAAAATCATTTACTCCTGAACTCAAGAAAATCCTTGATGGAGCAGGTTGCTACTTTGAACGAAGTGGCAAAGGAGATCATGAAATTTGGTACAGTCCACTCACACAAAGAAGATTTGTGGTTGACCAATCTATCAAATCTCGGTACACGAAAAAGATCCGGGAGTTTGGTAGCCCCGTCACGAAGCGAGCGGGGTGGAAAAACGACACGAGCAGATTTATCTGCATTCAAAATTAATGTCTTTCATGGTGTGGATCGTTTATATATGCCA
>NZ_JADEWA010000348.1:0-5838 GCF_015207865.1 Dolichospermum sp. LEGE 00246 | reverse complement strand
AATTAGTTCCCTCCCCAAAGCATCGGGGAGGGTTAGGGTGGGGTAATTTGAGGAATAATGGTGATTCGATAACTTGTGTGTACACCGTAGCTTACTAAGGGGGGTTAGGGGGGATCTGTTGTTTAAGCTAAAATCACAACCTAAAACTTTGCAAACAACCTCTAAACCCATAGAGACTTCCAATTAAAAAAATATCCCAAAATTTCTTGTGGTGCGGGCATCTTGCCCGCTAATAATACAAGGACGGGCAAGATGCCCATCCCACATCCCACAAGATTGGACAGCGAGGTGCTGCTGCAAGCAGTTCATCTCTTTTGTGGAGTTCTCTATATAAATTTAACCCTCCATTTTAATAAAAATTGGTACATATATTTCTTTGTGCCTTATTTCCATGTTCCCTAACTACACAAATAAATTTAGCGGTAAAAAACAGAACAAAACTGTCTAAAATACCACCGTATAAGTTAGAATTTACTTCATATAGCAATAAAGTGTATCAAGTAAGAACTATGAGTGGACAAAAAACATTTAGCGTCACTGCTGGTATTTCTACAGCATCACAACCAGGTTTATTTGATGGTGTGACTTCCGCATTGCAAGCTTACCAAGAACGTCAGCGTCAGGAAAGAGAATCTGCTATCAAGAAAGAGCAGGATAGACAACAAAAAATTGCTCAATTTCGTTCTGGTGCTACTAGAAAAAAGATTGTTGTTCAAGAATATCAACAGGTTAAATTAATAGCTGCTGAGGTAAATAAAGCTCTATCTCAGGATGCACAAAGACAAGTGCAGAATTTGAAAATGCAATTACCTAAGATTAAGTCAGAATATCAAATTTTAATTAATCGGCAATTATTAGATTCTGCAAGTGTGCAACAAGCTATCCAGAAGACGGAAACGGCATTACAAAATAATAATTTAACTGATGCTCAAACATATTTACAAACATTAGATGATGCTCGCATTCAGGCAATTCAACAACTTAAAATAGAGTGGACAAAACAGGTTGAATTTCTACAATCTAGACTCGATAATTTACAGTCAAGTCTTCCTAATCATATTACTCAACAATTACAAACCAAAATCAATGGAATGTGTAATAGTTGGCAAAATATTTCTGATGAAGATATAGAAAATTTCCATCAAGAAATTAGTAGATATGAATCTCAAGCCGAGCAAGTTTATACTGCGGCGAAAAATTTAGTAGCATCTTGGCAAGAAGTTGGTTATGTTGCCAAAATTGCGGAAATTAATGATGGTGATGTAGTTATTAATATTGAAACCCATGAAGGAGTCAATACGCAAATGCGAATCCAGTTTGATGGTCAACAAATTGATTTAGCTGGTCCTCATGATGAAGAAGGTGATTCTTCCTGTTCTAGTCGGACTTTTGATGTGATTGAACTGTTTCAACAGCAAGGTTATCAGGTGGAATGGACAGCATGGAATGGTGAACCTGTGGACAAAGAATGGCGGAATGTGGACATGGGGATTATTTCCGTAAAAACAACTATGGAGTCTGATTTTAATAAAATACCTGAGCGACGTTCTGAAAGTCAGGAGTATTGATATATTTTATTACCACCAGGCGATTAGAAATCGCGGCTACACGGGCAAAACCCACCTTAGTGGGTTAAAATCATTAACTGAAAGATAGTAAATTATGACACAACCGCTATTGCTAAATATAGCTAGTTGGCTGCCTCATTCTTGTGCTAATGGTCCAGGAACTCGGATGGTGATTTGGGTGCAAGGTTGTCCTTTTCGGTGTCTAGGTTGTCAAAATCCTGACTATTTGCAGTTTAAGTTGAATCAGGTGGTGACTGTAGAGGAAATGTGGCAAAAATTCCAAGCATTACCGGATTTAGCGGGTATTTCTATTTCCGGTGGTGAACCTTTTGCTCAAGCTGTGGCTTTGGCAGATTTAGCACGTCGTGTGCAATCCGTAGGTAAGACGGTTGTTTGTTGGACTGGGTATCAATTACAACAGTTACAATTCAATAATATCCCTGATAGTCAAAGGTTACTAAATCATATAGATTTATTAGTGGATGGCTTATTTATACAACAGCAAATTAGCAATCAACCATTAAGGGGTTCAAATAATCAAAAACTGCATTTTTTGTCTGGGCGAATTGTTGAAGCTGATTTGGTGAATATACCGCGTCAGGAGTGGATATTAGGTTCAGAGACATTAACATATACGGGGTTTCCTGTGGAATACAAGCAACTTGATCAGGGTGGGGTATAAAGCAGATGAGTATTGTGGTGATAGGCGATCGCAAAACCGGAAAAACCAGCATGGTCAGAGCCTTGGCTGAACATGGGAAATATGTCAAAATCAGTAATATCCTAGCCAGTGACTTATACAATCCCAGTACCAAGGAAATAGCAGGTACGGAGATAGGTGAAAATCCCAGAACCTTAAACATGGAGGTGGATTTACCAGCTACCGGACCAAGACAACTGAATATTTTATGGATTGATACCCCTGGAGAGTTTTGGAGTAACCCCCAATATCGGAAAGATTATCCAGCAGCTTGGCAAGGAATGGAAAATAAAGTCAAGCAAAGTAAAGCCGTAATTTTAATGTTACCTCCCCACCAAAGTCTAGTTTCTAGAACTCGGATAAATATGGCTGCTCATCACCTCCAACCAATTGATACATTACCAACCACTGATCAATGGGTGAATGGTTTACAGAACTGGTTCGACTTTTTACAACAGAATTGTCAACGAGTCAAACATATAGTTATCACCCTCCATAAAGCTGATTTATTTTGTGATGTAGAAGCAGAAGGAAAAGACTGGAGATACCGTCCAGATAGAGGCGGTGCAGCCCCTTGGTATGATTATAGTGATCATGTAGTTGAGTCATATTTTGGAGTTGCAAATCAAGTCATTCGTAAATACAAAGGAACAGAAATTGGTTCTCGGACTAACTTCTTTATTACTACTACCGAAAATCAGGAATTACTAGAATTGCCTTGGCTGTATCTTGCTCCTTATCTTATTTATAATTAACCCATAAAATCTTATGCTTGCCAAAAATTCTCAAAATAAACGTACAATTCTGAAAAAACAACAATTAATTGGCAATGATATTAGAATTATTGGCTCTCGCAATTCCGGCAAGACCACTTATTTGGCTTCATTATTGCGACTTCCAGAGGAGTTAAAAAAACAATTTCCTGGCTTGAAAATTACACCTACTTCTGATGATGCTGAAGAACTGATTGGGGAGGCTAAAAATATTTTAGAAAAGGGATCACTTCTTTCGGGTACAGATATTAAATATGGTGATGAACCATATTTTTCTTTTCAAATTCAAATTCCTACTACTAAAAATTCACCAGGAATAACATTAGGATTAAACGTCAAAGATTACGCTGGCGAAACATTTGAATGTGCAGCTACACCTGATAGAGAATTATTTCAAGAATATGTAGAAGATTGGTTAACCGCCAAAAGTTGGATGATTATGCTGACTGATTGGGATGCAAGTAATGATACCAAACTCTATGCACCTGCTCTGAATAGGCTATTAACAGAATTATCCGAACAGGCTAATGTGAATGAAACTTTAAATCAATTGAGAGTTGCCGTAGTTATCAATAAATGTGAACGAGGAGAACTTTGGCCTTGTCGTTTAGATGCGGAAGAAGATTTATTTAGAGTGCGGTTAAAGGAAACTTATAGAGTTTTGAAAGACAAATTACCACCGTCAAGATTGCGGTTTTTTGCCTGTTCTGCCTTCGGTGTGATGGGGGATAGGTATGGAGAACATGATCCCCGTCCTAATCGTTATATACCAAATGATGGCAGTTCCGCCGAATTTAGTGCCTATTTACGAGAGGTTGATGCTTGGAAACCCTTCGGATTAATTTCCCCACTTTATTGGTTAAGTACAGGGAGGGTTTTTCATGACGAGAGCCTCTAATATTCCTCTGGAAATAGGAGGAAACCAGGATTTTCGCGTTATTGGTCCTCGTCGTTCTGGAAAAACAGCGTTTATGGCGGCTCTAGCTCGTTGGCCAAATGCTAAAAAAGATAGTCCTATTCTTGCCGTTGACCCCTATAACGACGAAGCGGGGGAATTAATTAATAGGGCTCAGGACATTTTAGAAGATGGTAGAGAGTTAGCAGGTACAGATTATGGGAGTGGAGAAGCTGAGGATTTACCAACATACTCCTTACTAATTACCTTAAAAGCTAAGTTTATTAATCATCCTCTGCCAGCTTTAAAAAATCAACCTATTAGACTGCGAGTATCCTGTCGAGAATACTCTGGGGAACTGATTAAAGAATTACGCAATCTTGCCAATCCTAGCGCACATTTAGTTAGTTATTTAGATGATTGTGCCACTGCTTCAGGCTTATTGATACTGATTGATAGCACTGCTACCAGGACATCTGATCAAGAATATGCTCAAGCTTTAGACAATTTACAAAGGGAATTAAATGAGCGATTAACTATTAATAATGGAGGATTACAAAACTATCGAATTGCGGTAGTATTTACCAAATGTGAACAACCTCCCGCTTCCGGTTTTCGGGAAGATATAGACACTTTCATGGGCTTGAAATTTCCTAATCTTAAAACTACAGTAAAGAAATGGAGTAACCTATGGGGATGTTCTACAAATTACTTTTTTGCTTCTACCTTTGGCACAAAAGGAACACCACCCAGACCAAACTTCAAGAAAAAGAATCGAGATAGTGGGGGAACTTATGGAGTAATTGATAAACCAGGAGTATGGCGACCTTTAGGTTTAGTTGCTCCTTTGTATTGGTTAGCAACGGGTAAGGAAGATAATCAATTAAGAGATATTTAGGAGCAGATAATTATGTCAGTTGTTCACATTTATCAATTTTGTAGAGCATTTGATAATGTCCGTTGGTCAGACGTTTATCAATGTTATGTATCCGGTGGTTATGCTTTTGAGAAAATCGCTCGTGCGAGTTATGAAGTTCCCCCAGAAATTCGTGAAGCAGTAATTAATGATGATTTTAAGTTGAATGATAATTATCCACCAGAACAGGATGATTTTGCTCTCATTGCCAGAGAAATAGATAATAAATATTCTGTTTTAGCAGTAGCAAATAGGCAACTAGATGATGGTGGTCGTCCTACTATTGGCTATAAATATTTTTGGTTAGATAAGTCAAAATTATCTCAGTATGTTGATGGTATTGGGACTTTAATATATTGGTGGTCTATTCACAAACAGCCTAAGTTTGATATGGCTGAATTAGTGGAAAAATCACCATCCGAAAGACTATATTATCAAGAAATTCAAAAAAGAAACTTTCCAGAAATATTGAAATATGTACAAAAACTGAATGAAATTCCTGAAATTACAGTAGTTAAGAAAGAACTTTGGCAACAAGCATACCCAGCATATATAGAACTACACTATCTAGCTTTAGGTCTTAGTGATCGTGCTACTCGTCTTAATGCTTGGGCTTGGAATGTTCACAAAATAGCATATCCAGAAAGATTTTTAGCTATTTTTTACGCTACTAAAGAGGATATACCCGGCAATATCCGTCAACGTAATTTACCTCCATTAAATTTACCATCACCACAAACACATAATCCTAATAATTTAAACTCCAATCCTAACAATAGTGGTATTACAGCAACTACACAAAATACATCTCCACTAGCTAAAAATCCTGGTCAAATAGCACCAAACAACAAGATTACAACGTGTTTAATAGATATAGCAAAAATATTTACTAATCAAAATAAATTAAATCCTAAAAAAACTGAAGAATTATTTGGATATCTCAAAGATTGCTCAGATGCAGATTTATATGAGATTATAAATGAAAC
>NZ_JADEWA010000347.1:0-5849 GCF_015207865.1 Dolichospermum sp. LEGE 00246 | reverse complement strand
TAATTATAGTAAGCTAGAGGAATTGCTTATTAACAAAAAATGGCAAAGTGCTGATGAATGGACAAAGTATAAGATATTAGAAATAATGGGTTTACAAGAACAAGGATATTTCATGGCAGAAGATATTAAAAATTTTCCTTGTCAAGCCTTACAAACGATAGATAAACTGTGGGTAAAATATAGTAAAGGGCGTTTTGGTTTTAGCATCCAGAAAAGAATATGGGAAAAATTAGGTGGGAAAGCTGGAGTATTTAATGAAGAAAATTGGGTACTATTTGGAGAATATGTAGGATGGAGATCAACGAGAAATCATCAAATTTTATTTGCTGGTTGGACTACTAGAGAATGGTGTTATTATTCGGAAATAAACTTTAGTGAAAATGCAGTAGAAGGACATCTTCCTCGACTATGGTATGAATGGCGTGGTGGTTATGAATTATCTGCTATTCTCTTGAGATTGGAAGTGTGTAATTTCAGTTAATTAACAATAACGCCGAAATATACTAAACACGGGTGAGATTTAAACTTTTGCCAAATGACAAAGAACCCAGATGTGTAGGGGTTTAGCAGTGCTTAATGGTGTCAACTTAACGTGAAACCTGTAGCCCGCCTGGGAATGAATTCCCAGTCTAATAGCAGAAGTCATCTGAAGATGACTAAATAACCCGGAAATTTTTGAGTAAACTTTAGTTTACTTTCGCTATTAGCCCGGAAATTCATTTCCGGGCGGGTGTGGAAGCAAACAGATAAGCCATTTTTAACTTAAGTTGACACCAATGAGATTTTGCTTTACCCCTACGTTTAGAATCAAACAATCAAGCCGTTTTGAGTATACCTATTTAACTAAAAATGCTATCAGAAAGATTTACCCAAGCGCTTACCTACGCCCACGAACTTCATGCCACGCAAAAACGCAAAGCTGGGGATATTCCCTATATTACCCATTTACTGGGAGTAGCCAGCATAGCCTTAGAATATGGTGCTAATGAAGATGAAGCGATCGCAGCCCTACTACATGATGCCATAGAAGACCAAGGCGGAGCAGCCACCAGAGCAGAAATTCGTCGGCGGTTTGGGGATGATGTCACCGCCATAGTTGATGGTTGTACAGACACAGACACCACACCTAAACCCCCTTGGAAACCCCGGAAACAAGCCTATATTGCCCATATTGCCACCGCTTCCCCAGAAGTATTGCTAGTTTCCGCCGCTGACAAACTCCATAACGTCCGTTCAATTCTCAAAGATTATCGGATGATTGGTGATGCAGTTTGGGAACGTTTTCAAGGTGGCAAAGCAGGCACACTTTGGTATTATCGTTCCCTGGCAGATGCTTTCCAGAAAAATCAACTTACTCCTTTAGTAGAAGAATTAGAAAGAGTAGTTTCCGAATTAGAAATATTAGCTGCATACAAAAAATGAAGAACGAAAACTTTCATCCTTCATTATTCACAGTAAATTGCAGGTTGCAGGAGGTACAAAGTTAAAATCAAAACTCAAACACCACTCATGCCTTTACTCCTTCTTCCTCCTGACTCCTAACTCCTGACTTCTGCTGTATATTTCATCCTTTAGGATGATAGTTATTGGTTGATTAACGGAATAAACTACTGAGTGAGCTATCCTCATGAATCCGCCAAATTGCTTCTCCTAGTAGATTAGCAACAGAAAGCGTCACCAATTGCGGAAACTGATTAGCCTCTGGGATGGGAATAGTATTAGTGACTATAACTTCCTCAAAGACCCCGCTAGACAATCGCTCAATTGCCGGTGGGGAAAATACAGCATGAGTAGCACAGGCATATACCTGACTTGCACCTTCTTGACGTAGTAACTTAGCCCCCGCCGCAATCGTACCGCCAGTATCAATCATGTCATCCACCAATATGGCAGTTTTGCCTCTCACATCACCAATCACATTTAAAACCTCGGCGACATTATGAGCCTGACGACGTTTATCAATAATTGCCAATGGTGCATCATTCAATTTTTTCGCAAACGCCCTAGCCCGTGCTACCCCACCCACGTCAGGAGAAACAACCACAATATCCTGTAATCCTTTGCTAATGAGATAATCTAGGATAACTGGTGAACCATAGACATGATCAAAGGGGATATCGAAATAGCCTTGAATTTGGGCTGCGTGCAAATCCATCGCTAGAACGCGGTTAGCACCTGCTTCAGTAATCAAATTAGCAACTAACTTCGCAGTAATTGACTCTCTGCCGGCTGTTTTTCTGTCAGCGCGAGCATAACCATAGTAAGGAATTACTGCTGTAATCTGGCGTGCAGATGCTCGACGACAGGCATCAATCATAATCAGTAATTCCATCAAATGATCATTGACGGGTTGACAACTGGGCTGGATTAAATAGACATCACAACCCCGAATTGATTCTTGGATTTGAACATAAAGTTCTCCGTCCGCAAATCTTTTGCGAATCATTGGTCCCAAGTCCATACCTAGATAACGAGCGACTTCTTGCGACAGTGCTATATTGGCAGAACCGGAAAAAAGCCGCAGACGATTATTGTCAGGTAGTCCCGTTGCTATTGACTGAACTGGTAAAGTGGCAGAACTTAGCACAGCAGATCCTCGAAGTGCATTCATAGAAATATCATCAGAGATTGAGCAAACCTAGCCGAAATTGAGTAAACAAATATTGATCTTTCCAGTTGACTCTGGGGTGTTACAACACCTATGATTAAATAGCACCAAACGTGCAAATAATTATTTTATGATACTTATTACCCATTAATAACCCAGTTAACTGAAGATTAAATATTAATTTTAATAAATCCCCAGTCCTGGAAAAATTTGCCGTGAACTAAACCGCTTGATTTATAAGAAGATAGGTTCAAAACCCCGGAATTGATACCTGAAAATTTTGGGAATTTTCAGGTATCAATGTTTTGTCAGCCGGGGATGAAAGCTGTAAGAGGGGATTTATACCCCGGTGATAAGTTGATTATATTTGATGTTATCATCTCAATTGACAGGAAAGGTAATCAACCTGTATAAAAACGCTACCATATTGAACACATCCTGACTCAAGGCAGATCGTAAGAATAGAATAATGCAAGACTTATTTCTGGTAGTTCGTCAAACTTATTTTGACGGGTAATGATCGGAAAAAACTTCTGTTCTTCCCTCCCCTGCCCCCCGTGCCTCTCTTCTCCCCCTGCTTGACTTCACCCGTCATTTTCGGGTTGACAGACTACTAGTATACACTTCCTTGCAGGCGGTGTGACTGAGGAAAATTACGGAAGCTACAATTGAGACATCTTGTGTCACGTTGCGGATGGATGATGCTTTTACTAAGTTCTAGCTCAGTTGCTATTATATTCAATTAATAGATCATGCAATCACCGATTACAGTTGGTACTATCCTACAAAATCGTTACCACATAATTCACATTATTGGACAGGGGGGATTTGGTAGAACCTATCTAGCAGAAGACCAAAGACGCTTTAATGAACTTTGTGTTCTGAAAGAATTAATTGCCCCAATCACAGAAACATCTCATGGGCAAAAGGCACAGGAGTTATTTGAACGAGAAGCTGCAATCTTGTATCAAATTGAACATTCACAAATCCCCAAATTTCGAGAAAAATTTGCCCAAAATGAAAAGTTATTTTTGGTACAAGATTTTGTAGCTGGTAAGACATACCGCAATTTACTTAAAGAACGTCAAGACCAGGGAAAACCCTTCACTGAAGCAGATGTACTGCATTTATTGAGAACTTTATTACCTGTTCTTAGTTATATTCACGGTCAGGGAATTATTCATCGAGATATATCCCCAGAAAATATAATTTTACGGGAAAATGATTTTCTGCCTGTGTTAATTGATTTTGGAGTGGTTAAGGAGTTAGCCACAAAATTACAATCATCAAGTGCTACATCAGTAACAACTGTAGGTAAGTTGGGTTATGCGCCTAGCGAACAAATGCAGACGGGCAGGGCATATCCTAGTAGTGATTTGTATGCGTTAGCTGTGACTTCTATAGTTTTATTGACTGGGAAAGAACCCGCAGATTTATTTGATGAGCAGCAACTAACCTGGAATTGGCAAAAATGGGCAACGGTGAAACCAGAATTTGCTCAGGTTTTACAGCGAATGTTGAGTTATCTACCTGGGGAACGCTATCAAAGTGCGGCTGATGTTACTCAGGCACTGCTGAACATAGGCTATAGTAGTCAACCTCCAGCTAATTTATCTTCTTTACAAACTATTGCTATTGGTCACCGTCCTGAACCTATATCGAAAGCATCTGAAAGGCCGCAACCTTCAGTAGATTCTGGGCAAAGTAGCTCTATTTTGGATAATGGTTGGGCGTTGGGGGGTATCGGCTTTGTTGTAATTATTTTAGCAGGTTTTGGTTCTTGGACTCTAGTAAGTTCACTTAAAAATAAGCCTCGTTCATCGGCAGAAACGATGACAACGCCACAATCTTTTCCTTCTCCAGTTATTCCTAGTGGGATCACATTAACACCAACTCCAACACCGACTAATAGCGAACCTGTGATTAATCGCCAACGGCTGAAATTAGACAGGTCTAATATGGCGAAAGTTGAGGGAACACTGCGGGAAAATGAATTAGTTCAATATAGTTTGCAAGGTAAGATTGGGGAAAAGTTAGTTGTATCTGTAAATGAGAACAGTGGTATTATTCTGACGATTTTAACTGCTGATGGTGAAGTCGTGAATACTCAAGATCAACAATCTACATCTTATGAGGGAATATTAGCGAATGATGGCAAATATATTATTCAATTAGGTTTGTCCGGGGGTGTGGCAGAGGTTAATTATAGTTTGGATGTGGCTTTAGAAATGCCAACACCAACGGTAACACCAACGCCAACGGCAACACCAACGCCAACGGTAACACCAACACCAACGGCAACGCCAACGGTAACACCAACACCAACGGCAACACCAACGGTAACGGCAACACCAACGGTAACACCAACGGCAACGCCAACGGTAACACCAACACCAACGGTAACACCAACGCCAACGGCAACACCAACGCCAACGTCAACACCAGGGTTTAATGGGACCAATTAACGTTAAATTAGGAAAAGAAGCAAATTAAGTTGTCATTTTTAGCAGAAAACGTTGTTGAATACTTTACTGATTACGGGAACTGATACGGATGCTGGCAAAACTGTTGTGACAGCAGCTTTAGCGGCTTATTGGCAAAAATATTATCCTCAGCGCAGTTTGGGGATTATGAAGCCAATTCAATCGGGGGTGGGTGATAGGGAATTGTACCAAAGTCTGTTTAATTTGGAACAATCGCTGGAGGCAATTACTCCTTTGTATTTTCAAGCACCTTTAGCACCTCCTATTGCGGCTGCTAAGGAAAATCGTCAAGTTGATTTGGCGATCGCTTGGCGAACTTTGTTATCTTTACAAAAACAGCGTGATTTTGTGTTGGTGGAATCTTTGGGGGGTTTAGGTTCACCAGTTACCAATGAGTTGACTGTGGCTGATTTGGCGGGTGAATGGCGATTGAAAACTATTTTGGTTGTGCCGGTGAGATTGGGGGCGATCGCTAGTGCTGTGGCTAATGTAGCATTAGCTAGGCAAACTAAAATCAATCTGCGGGGGATTATTCTTAATTGTACCCAACCTCGCACCGAGGAAGAAATTGCTGATTTAACGCCACCAGATTTAATTCGATCATTAACAAATATTCCCATTTTAGGTTGTGTTCCCTACCTAGAAAATCCTAGAGATTTGGAAAAACTTGCCGAAGTGGCTGCGGCTTTGGACTGGGAAATATATTGTAGGTAATTGGTAATTGGTAATTGGTAATTGGTAATGGGGAAGAGTTTTTT